>CALFWP010000065.1 GCA_937927905.1 uncultured Neomegalonema sp. | reverse complement strand
GCCGTCGGCTCAGCAAGGACTGGGAAAAATCCATCGCCTCTGCTGAGGCATGGATCAACGTCGCACACATCCGCCTCACCACAAGGCGGCTCGCAAGGTATTGTCATGTCTCGTAGAGTTTTGAGTCAGGCTCTCAGAGTCAAATTTTTGATAAAAATTGTATTATTTTTTATCTGTCAGTGCCTGATTTTAAACTCTGTTGAACATCGCATTACCTTGCGAGGCGTCTGGTCGTGAGTCGGATGTGAGCGATGTCGATCACGCCCGTTGTTGGCTGAGCCTCGTGCCCCTCCAGTTCGCGCGTTTCCATCGCCAGCATGAAGCGGATCGTCTTCAGTAAACCACTGTCGCGCCAATCGTAGTAATACCGCTGAACGTTCGAGGGCGGAGGCAGGTCCTTCGGCAGCATATGCTACTGGCACCACCATGCGCAGAAGATAAAGCACCGCATCAACAATCCCGCGCAGGGGCCACTTGCACGGAGACCCTGAAAGGTGTGGCTTGATCAACACCCGTTCGGCATCGGTTAAATCCAATTGATACCGCGCCATAGTGTTCTCATACTTCCCGCGGGGGATATCAGTCCGGGCCATGGGATCCTCCGTTTCAGCAAAACAGGTGAATCACAAGCCACTGATATCACTCAACTCAATCTTCAACGGGCACTAAGTTTTCTGAAATAATATTCGTATTTTCACGGTATTTTAGAAAGGCTTTGATACGTTACTTCCAGATTAAGAATAATCAGGTGGTGATGTGGGCGTAATGAATGGCCGCACTTTTGATATTATTTCTGATGATTGTGCCGTTTCCTCAACAGGAGAAGGTGCGAAATGGCGCCCGGACATGCCCGTTGAGAAACCTTTAGCCGGTGCCTACTGCGATGATGTCAGAACTCCGGTTCCTGATCATGCGGTTTCAGCTCTGTCTTATCTTCTGGACGCTATACCGGACGGCTTCGCAGTGTTTGATGCCGAAGACCGCTTGCAGATATTCAATCGCCGCTACACGGACTTGAATTCAGGAATTTCTGATATCATTAAACCCGGCAGTAGCTTTGAGCGGATAATCCGTACGGCAATAGAGCGAAAATTATATGATACCAGCGGTATTGATGCTGAACACTATATACAATGGCGGATAGAACAGCATCTCAACCCCGGAGAGCCGAGTGATTTGCTTTTGAACAGCGGTTGCTGGCTGCGGTTGCATGAAAAACGAATGCAGGACGGGTCAACGGTCTTAACTCTGTCTGATATCACCGAACAGAAACAGCGTGAAAGCGAGTTGTCTGCACTTTCCAATGAGCTGCGCCGCGCGAATATGCATTTTCACACTGCATTGAACAACATGACGCTTGGGCTTTGCATGTATGACGCCGAGAAAAGGCTGATTATTTCCAATCAGAGGTATCTCGATTTGTACGGTTTCGAACCGGATGTCGTGAAGCCGGGCATCCTATATTTTGATGTCATAAAATATTCAGCCAGGCTCGGAAATATGAGTGGCGGAGATATCCAATTAGACCCGCACCGGATCATCGATGTCAATAATGATCCGTTCGGGAACGGGGCGCGGCCAGAGAAGCTGGAATACCCCCGTAATGGACGCATTATCGCGGTTCGGCATCAGCCTATGCCTGACGGCGGATGCGTTGAAACCCATCAGGATGTTACAGAACTGCATCATCACGCAAGTGAGCGTGCGCAGTATACTAAGCGGTTGGAGGCGAGCAACAGAGAGCTGCAGGATTTTGCCTATGTCGCCTCCCATGATCTGCAGGAACCCCTGCGCAAAATCGAAACGTTCGGGGATCGATTGAAAAGCAAGTATGCAGCCGATTTGCCGGAAAATGCCGTACTCTACATTGATCGTATGCAAAATGCGACCGGGCGCATGCGGAGTCTGATCAGTGATCTTCTGGATTATTCCCGTATTACAACAACTTCAAAGCCGTTCGCTTTGTTGGATCTGAATAGTGTTGTGGCCGGTGTGTTGTCTGATCTTCAAATCTGTATTCAGGAAACAGGTGCGGTTATCGATCACGGCCCGCTGCCACAGATAGAGGCTGATGCGACACAGATACGCCAGCTGTTACAGAACCTGGTTTGTAATGCGCTGAAATTCCGCCGCAAGGACGTTCCGCCGGTTATCAAAATGTCCGTGGAACGGGCAGGCTGCGATCTGTCTCCGGACGCGGAATCTATGATTATGCTGAAGGTGGCGGATAACGGCATCGGTTTTGATAACCGCTATAAAGACCAGATTTTTACTATTTTTCAAAGGCTTCACGGAAGAAGTGAGTACGAGGGTACGGGTATCGGCCTGGCAACATGCCGGAAAATCGCCGAGCGCCACGGCGGAACCATTGACGCTCAGGGCGTTGAGGGTAAAGGCGCAGTATTTACAGTGACGTTGAGGGTAAATCATCAGACCGATTAACTTATAAAGAGGGGGCGTATGATCATGGGGCGTGAGAATACACCAATTACAATTCTGGTTGCAGACGATGACGCGGATGACCGGATGCTGATCGAAGATGCTTTTGAAGAAAGCCGTTTGAATAATCCTGTGGATTTTGTCGAAAACGGTGAACAGTTGTTGCAGTATTTGCGGCGTGAAAGTGCGTATGCCGATATGCAGGACAGGGCATTGCCGGGATTGATCCTTCTTGATTTGAATATGCCGAAAATGTGCGGGCGCACCGCATTGGGCATTATAAAAAAAGACCCTGATTTACAGCGGATCCCTGTGGTTGTCCTGACCACTTCCAAAGCCGAAGAAGACATTATCCGGACATACGGGCTGGGTGTCAGTTCCTTTATAACCAAACCGGTCACATTCGACAGGCTTGTTGAAGTGGTTAAAACCATCGGCAATTACTGGATCGAAATTGTTGCGCTGCCCCCAGAATGCACCTCGCGGGCGGCGTAAGGATCGCGTATGCTGCAGATATGGAACATACTCCTGATAGAGGATGATGAGGATGATTGTCTGATTTTAAGACAATATCTTCAGGAGATACCGGGCCGTGAAATTTTTCTTCACTGGGCGGCTTCCTATGATGAAGGTATGGGGCGGATTGCCCAGGGCGGATTTGATATCTGTCTGCTCGATTACTTCATCGGCAGGCA
>CALFWP010000064.1 GCA_937927905.1 uncultured Neomegalonema sp. | reverse complement strand
CCCATGCCGGTTCCGCAATTGCAAAGATCGACGCCAGATGACTGATGTAATTTCCGACTGTTGCGGGCGAACGTTCGGGCAGCAGCTCTTGCGCAAAGGACACGATCTCGACCGAGGTTATGCTCTGGCAGGGCAAATCGGCGATTTCATACGATTTTATTGAGCGTAAGACCTGCGCTTTCGTGCGCCCGATTTCTTTGTGGCTTTCTGCAATGTAGCGATCAATCGCATCGCCGAGCGTCTTGCCGCGCTGTTTCAGATGTGAAAAATCACTTCCGACCTTAGCGAGTTCGCTTTCACGACGAATTGCCCAGGCTTTTGCATCGCTCCGCCGTTCAAATGTACGGGATTCGGTATGTGCAACACGGCCATGGCGGTATACACGTATCTGTGCAAAATGAGCAATCGACCCGTTCGCCCGCTTACGTTCAGAAATCGTCGCCATAGACCTGCATCACACTAGAAAATTCTGCATCATTTGATGCAGTAATAACATAAAACAGACCAAAACAGCATAAAATAAGCTGCAAAAACACCAAGGAAAGCAATTAAATTATTTCTTATTATGTCAGCTAAAACAAATACTTACATGGATAGACGTATATCCGTTGCGCCAATGATGGATTGGACGGACAGGCATTGCCGGGTGTTTCACCGGGCACTTTCCGCACATGCATTGCTGTATACGGAAATGGTGACTGCGGCGGCGGTTGTGCATGGTGACCGTGAAAAATTGATCGGTTTTTCCGATATAGAGCAACCTGTTGCCGTACAGCTTGGTGGCTCTGATCCTCAATTGCTGGCAGAGGCCGCGCATATTTGCGAGATGCAGGGATATCGCGAGATAAACCTGAATGTTGGCTGCCCTTCGGACAGGGTCCAGTCAGGTGCATTCGGGGCCTGTCTGATGAGGGATCCCGACCTTGTTGCGCGGTGTGTTGATCACATGCAAAAATCCGTGCGCCATTCTCAGATTACAGTGAAATGCCGCATCGGTGTGGATGAGCAGGACCCTGATACGTCCCTGCGCCATTTCATACGCACTGTCTCCAGGGCGGGAGTGGCAAGTTTTACGGTCCATGCCCGTAAAGCCTGGTTAAGCGGCTTATCACCGAAAGAAAACCGGACGGTCCCGCCGTTGAATTATCCGCTTGTTCAGGACATTAAAAAAGAAAATCAAAGCCTTGAAATTATACTGAATGGCGGCGTTGAAACGGTGGAGCAGGCACGGCAGCATCTGTCCGGCGGCCTGGACGGTGTCATGATCGGGCGCGCTGCGTATCATGATCCCGGGCGGGTTGTCGGTAAAATGGATACGCTTTTCGGCGGAAAACCATGCGGCAACCTGTACGAAATCGTAGAGCGGATGGCGGAGTATGCGGAAAGCCAACGGAGCCGAGGCGTACGCTTGCACTCGGTTTCCCGCCATATGCTTGGACTGTTCAATGGCCTGCGGGGTGCGAAGGCCTGGCGGCGTCACATCGCGGAAAATGCGCATTTGCCGGATGCAGGGCCTGAAATACTATTGAAAGCTCTGGAATGTGTTGAAATTCCCGAGATAGCTCATGCCTGATCACCTGCGCGAATACCATCAGCGCGGATGGACAGGCTTTGGCTATGATCCTGTAATGCAGGCGTGGGCGCGGGCCTGTATGCCGCTTGCCCGATGTCTGATGCATAATCCGGATCATGATCACTGGTGGCGCTGTGCCCGGACATGGTTTGCCGGGGTCAATATTCTGCCGAATGCCGCTGACGGCTCGGTCATGGCCTCCGCAGTTCCGGCGCTTGCGGGTGAAGCGGTTTCTTTTATCCGGCAATCGCTTGGTTATACGGATGTCAGCTTTGATGCCGCACAGATATCAGTGGTTACACACGGATATCCGAAGCAAGGCGAAGAAGAAACGGATGCGGCATACAGGTACCGCCTGAACCGTTTTGCCGCGCATGTGGACGGGCTGGAGCGTATTATGCCGGGGCGCCGGAGGCGGCTTTCGGAAACACACGGATTTTTGCTCGGTATTCCTCTTGCGGATGCAACGGCCGAGCAGGGGGCTTTTGTCGTATGGGAAGGGTCTCATGAGGTGATGCGGGCCGCATTCCGTGAATGTTTTTCCGGTATTCCGCCGCAGAATTGGCGCGATCAGGATATTACCGAGGTCTACACTCAGGCGCGAAGCAGAGTTTTTGACAGTTGTGACTTTGTGCGTATCGCTCCGGGTTTAGGGCATTCTTATGTTATGCATCCGCTGACCGTGCACGGTGTTGCGCCCTGGCAAGGGCCAGAGGCCGCGCCTCGTGCCGTGGCGTATTTCCGGCCTGATACATTTGAAGGTGATCCGCAAAAATGGCTTGATTCCTGATTCCCACGGGAGGGTGGCAGGCCCAAGTCTGCCATAATGAGGCCTGGTCCTGTCATGTAGGCAACCGTGGTTAACTGTTTATCCGGATGATAATAAAGGCGATTATATACACTGCAAACCGTCGATTTTGAGTTACCATAACCTCCGAGAGCAGCCGGAGGGAATCGAATTGTCCAGCAGACAAATCTGTGATGCTATCCGAGATAGAAAGATCATTTCATTCGGATACAAGGGGATCACAAGGCGCGTCGAGCCTCATCTTGTTGGGTACGACTCTGACGGCGGCATGACATTGAGTGCTTGGCAATTGTCAGGAGGAAGCGGGACAGGCTTTCGCGATTTTCACGTTTCCAAATTAACCGGGCTTGCCATAGAGAACGAAACTTTCTCAGGCGCACGGCAAGGCTATAACTCCAACGATAGGACGCTCGCTCAAATCGTTTGTCGGCTGTGACTCCCTTGCAATCGCACGGCATAGGCCAACGTGCAGGGCCGGAATTAAGCGCGCAATCAGAGCAATGGTCCAGCTTACTCCCCGCTTTTACTTTCATCCGGCGCTCCTGCTTTTTGTGCGGTATTACTATACCCCACATCAGCATTCTTGTCTACAGGCGCGATCTTCGCCAGCGCACGGTCGAACGTCGCTTCGTCCGTGTCTGCGCCTAGCTCGCGTGCGGCTTCTTTGAATTTGTCAGATTGACTCTTGGTATTATCAGACATCCCATGCTTCCATGATCGCAAAATCTCTTTCCACAATATATGCCGATGAATCCGATGACCAGCAGCGGTTTGTTTTGGCATTTGTTCGTGTACCTAC
>CALFWP010000063.1 GCA_937927905.1 uncultured Neomegalonema sp. | reverse complement strand
AAAGCAGATGGCGGATCAGTGGGAGGCTATACGGCGGCTTGAGAAAAAGCTCGACCGTATCATCGAGCACCTCAAAGCGATACAGGAAGAGGCGGAAGCATCCGCGCCGCCTGTCACGCGGCCGCCGCATTACTGAGCCGGGCCGTTGTTCCCTTTCAGTCGCGACTGTAGATCACCCAGCACATAAAGTCTGATGGCACCGGACAGATTATCACCTGTTTCAAGGCGTTCGGCGTCAATCTGTGAGGCCAATGCATTCATTGACATGGAACGCGCCACCGCACACTCCCGGAAAGCTGCCCAGAATTCAGGCTCTAGGGAAATGCTGGTTCTGTGCCCTTTCAGGGTCAAAGAACGTTTCACAACAGGCATGGCGCATCGCCTAATGCAATGACGACAAATCAACAATCGGCAGTCTGATACCGACATTGCGCGCCGCAGTCATCAACGGCGATTCCGGATCAAGCAATGCAACCTCAAAAGCGCGTTTACCGTCAAAGGCGACCATTGCCGTTTCCGCCAGTGATGTTGCAATGGCGTCCGCATCCTCAATTCCACCAACTGTCAACGCAACGCCGAGCACGACGCGGCGGATTGCGTCCTCCTCTTCGGCATCAATTGCTAGGCTAAACACAATCGCCTCATGGATTTCGCGACGCAGACCGGCGAGTTTTGCGGTCAGTCGTCCGATTGCCTCAGGCGATAATTCTGGCGGGGCCGTCACGTCCAAACCGCTGCCTGCGGGAACCTCTTCTGTTTCAACAATCGCATCTGCGCGATCATGAAGCCAGGCCACAACCTCCGCCGGGATCATCACAGATGATGGCGCAACAGCAAGATTGACGGCAACCTGTAATTCTCCCTGGAACATCTTAAAAAATGTACTGCCCGGCAGACCGATATAGTTCATCGGTTCATTCGCCCAGCGTGCAAGGCGCTCTTCGGTATCAAACAACAGTAATGTTTCGTTTCCCTCGACTTCCCAGACCAGCGGTTCAATGGCCTGGGCATCGGTATCGCTTTCCTCGCCGTTTTCATTATAAGCATTGCGGATCGGCATAAACACCGTAGCAGCAAACAGCGCATCATAAAAAATACCGCTTTCATCTTCGTCGGAACGCGCGCGCTCGAATGCAAGATCAAGCGCTGTTTCGATGGTCGGGTGAGACATACTGTCATCACGTTCGAAATTTGTATCCTCACTCATGGCGTGTTCTTTCGTTTGCACCCGTACATTTATGCCCAAACCGTATCACGGGGTTTTGCCTTGTGATCAATGCGTTGTCTGCAAATTGCTCAATCCGCTGAGCGCATTGGCCAATTTGACGCGTTCCGCATCAGCACTTGTAAGGCGTTCACGTTGTTTTTCAATTTCCGCTTCCGGAGCCTTGGCAAGAAATTTTTCATTGCCCAGCTTACTGTTGAGGCCCTTGATTTCTTTGTCGAGTTTCGCAAGTGATTTGGTCAGCCGCGCGGTTTCCGCCTTCACATCAATGATATCGGCAAGGGGCAAATTAACCGTCGCCCCTTCTACAGCGGTTACGATACAACCCTCAGGCGCTTCATTGCCGACAGCGGCCTCGGATAAACGCGCCATTTTCTTAATCAGCAAACTCTGACGCAAGAGGCGCTGTGCCGCCTCCATATCAAATTCGGTCAACAGTAATTCGATTTGCGCACCCGCAGGCACATTCATTTCCGACCGCACCGAGCGGATCGCCTCGATCAGAGAGATTGTCCAGCGCATCTCCGCCTCGGCATCTTCATCCTTGAGGTCGTCGTATGTATAGTCCGGCCAGTCGTGGTGCATCAATATGTCCTGCCCGCCGGTCACGCGCCAGAGTTCTTCGGTGATAAAGGGCATGATCGGGGACAGCATGATCAGGCATTGGTCAATCGCCCAGACCACAGTGGCCTTGGTTTCATCCTTCGCCGCGCCGTCCGCACCGGACAGCAGAGGTTTGGAAAACTCCACATACCAGTCACACAGGAAATAGACATGGGCGTAAAGTGTGCTTGCCACATCGTTAAAGCGGTAATTGGTCAGTGCTTCATCCGCCGCTTCTCGGGCCTTCGCGGTTTCGCCGATGATCCATTTATTGACGGTTTCCGCGGCATTTGACGGGTCGAAATCCGGATCACGTTCGCAGGCGTTGAACTCGGCAAAGCGCGCCGCGTTCCACAGCTTGGTGCCGAAATTGCGATAGCCTCTTATGCGCTCTACCGAAAGTTTAATGTCACGGCCCATTGCGGCCATGGAGGTAAGTGCAAATCGCAGAGCGTCTGCCCCGAACGGCTCAAACCCGTCAGGGTATTCGGCGCGGGTCTGCTTTTCGATGCGCGGGGCATCCTCGGGTTTGTTCAGGCCTGTCGTGCGTTTTTTGACCAGGCCGTCAAGGTCAATGCCCTGGATCAGATCGAGCGGGTCAATAACATTACCCACGGATTTCGACATCTTTGCGCCCCTCTCATCGCGGACGAGCGCGTGGACATAGACGGTGTGGAAAGGCACTTCCGGCACACCGGTATCGTCCTCCATGAACTCCAGACCCATCATCATCATCCGGGCAACCCAGAAAAAGATAATGTCAAAGCCGGTAACGAGAACATCGGTCTTATAATAGCGGGCAAGCTCCGGTGTCCCCTCCGGCCAGCCAAGTGTTGAAAAAGGCCAGAGAGCGGAGGAGAACCATGTGTCGAGGACGTCAGGGTCACGGTAGAGTGGGATACATTCAGACTCTCCTGCCTTCCATTTGTTGAAAGCGATAACATATACTTCGAAGTTTTCGGCAACCTGAAACTCTACATTCGAACCGTAACGCGCTTTGGCATACTCAATTGCATCGTCTTCAGACTGAGCGCAAAGCTCTACAAGATCATCATGATGAAAGTACTCACGACCAAATTCCCTTAGAGTGAACTCTTCCAACTCCCCTTCTGGGCTCAGCACTCCCGGCCCATACCACACCGGTACCTGATGGCCCCACCAGAGCTGGCGGGAGATACACCACGGTTCGATGTTGTCGAGCCAGTTGAAATAGGTCTTTTCCCAGTTCTTCGGAACAAAGTTGGTTTTACCGGCGCGCACCGCTTCGAGCGCCGGTTTCGTCAACGTCTCCGCATCAACGAACCACTGGTCGGTGAGCATGGGTTCAATGACGGTTTTTGAGCGGTCGCCGAAGGGCTGCATGATCGGTTTGTTTTCAACAAGCGGAATTTCAGCTGTCCATGCTGCATGGCCCTCCGGATTGTCTTCCGCATCGGGGCGTTCCACAGGATTAGCGATCATCACCGCGTTGCCCTCTGCGGTGATGTCTTCAACTACACGCTTGCGGGCTTCAAAACGATCAAGGCCACGATACTCGTCAGGGACCATATTCATGGCCGCGATCATGGTTTCGTCAAACCCTTGCTCACCATTCGCAATCGCCTGAGCAATCGCGGCTTCTTCCGCATAGGGCCTCCCGTCAGCGCGCATCGCGGCTTTCGTGTCCATCAGATTATACATCGGAATGTTGCCGCGCTTGGCGACCTGATAATCGTTGAAGTCATGGGCGCCGGTGATCTTCACCGCACCTGAACCAAACTCAGGATCGGGATACTCATCGGTGATGATAGGAATAAAGCGGCGGTGCTCTTTCGGGCCGACCGGAATTTCGCACAGCTTGCCGACAATCGGCGCATAGCGCTCATCATCGGTATGAACGGCAACCGCGCCGTCACCCAGCATCGTCTCAGGCCGTGTCGTCGCGATGGAGATATAGTCGCGCGTCTCGCGCAATGTGACGTTCCCGTCCTCATCCTTCTCGACGTATTCGTAGGTTTCACCGCCTTTGAGCGGATATTTGAAGTGCCACATATGGCCCGGTTTTTCGATGTTCTCGACTTCCAGATCAGAAATCGCCGTCTCAAAATGCGGGTCCCAGTTGACGAGGCGCTTGCCTTTGTAGATCAGGCCTTTGTTATAAAGATCAACAAAGGTTTTCATCACCGCCTTGTTCATGTCGGGGCTGTTCTCATGCCCGGCGCGGGTATCTCCGGGTGCACCCGCCATTGTAAAGGCCGTGCGATCCCAGTCACAGGAGGCCCCGAGGCGTTTCAGCTGTTCCGTAATCGTGCCGCCGGATTCTTCTTTCCATTTCCAGATTTCACCGACAAAAGCATCACGGGAGAAATCCGTACGCTTTTTGCCCTCACCGTTCAGCTTACGTTCAACGACCATTTGCGTTGCAATTCCAGCATGGTCGGTACCCGGCTGCCAGAGGGTATCAAAGCCCCGCATCCGGTGCCATCGCACCAGAATATCTTGCAATGTGTTATTAAGCGCATGCCCCATATGCAGGCTGCCCGTAACATTGGGCGGTGGGATCACGATGGTAAATGTTTCATCACGTTTTTTATTCGCACCGGCCGCAAAGCATTTCGCCTCTTCCCAGGCTTTGTAAATGCGTGGTTCGGCTTCCGCCGCATTGAAGGTTTTTTCCATCGCCATCGGGCGGGTCTCCTGCACGGGTCATCGCGGCATTGCACGATGCATTTTCTTCGCGCCGGACTTACCGCAGACCGGCATAAAACAAAAGGGCGGCGGCGCTATCGGGTGAACAAAATGCGAAATTATTTTACGCATGATTAATCCGCACCGGCGTGATACCGGCACAGACGCTCAGACAAGCTTGGCACATGATCCCTTTCCGGTTTATACAGCGGCTTTATGGACATTACTTCCGATTCCGCCTTCGCACACAGGCATTTGCTGGGTATAGAAGACCTTTCGCCCCGCGACATCACCGCCATTCTGGACCGCGCCGACGATTACGTTGCCATGAACCGCGAGGCCCGCAAAAAGCGCGATACGCTCAAGGGCCTGACACAAATTAACCTGTTTTTCGAACCCTCTACCCGTACTCAGGCCAGTTTTGAGCTGGCAGGAAAGCGCCTCGGGGCCGATGTCATGAATATGTCGGTGAAAACATCCTCGGTCTCCAAAGGCGAGACGCTGATCGACACTGCAATGACGTTAAACGCGATGCATCCTGATCTGCTGATCGTTCGCCATGGTGAGAGCGGCGCTGTCAATTTGCTGGCCCAAAAGGTAAATTGCGCGGTCCTGAATGCCGGAGACGGACGCAGGGAGCACCCGACCCAGGCCCTGCTCGATGCCCTGACGATCCGCCGCCGTAAGGGTCGTCTGCACCGCCTGACGGTGGCGATTTGCGGCGATATTCTGCACAGCCGCGTTGCGCGTTCGAATATTCATCTGCTTAACAAGATGGAAAGCCGTGTGCGGGTCATTGCCCCCCCGACTCTGTTGCCCGCAGGCATCGAGCACTTCGGCGCGGAAGTCTTTCACGACATGCGCAAAGGCCTTGATGGGTGCGATGTAGTCATGATGCTGCGCCTGCAACAGGAGCGCATGGCGGGCAGCTTTATCCCCTCCACCCGCGAATACTTCCACCGCTACGGGCTGGATGAAGACAAAATGAAAGGCGCGAAAGAAGACGCCATCATCATGCACCCCGGCCCGATGAACCGGGGCGTAGAAATCGACAGCGACCTGGCCGATGACCTCAACCGTTCCGTAATCGGGGAACAGGTCGAAATGGGCGTCGCCGTCCGCATGGCTGTACTGGAGATGCTGGCCAGGAATGTCACGAATGAGATTGCGGGGGTGGGGATTTGAGTCAAAAGTCAATCTCTCATTCCGGAGAAGACGAATGGTGGGGGACCTTTTTTAGTTCTCCGGACCAAATCGAAAATAGAGTCGCTGGACAACTGACTTACGATCAATACCGAGGCCTGAAACTCAACTTTTCGGACGTCTCCGGCAAAGAACCGTTCCGCGATTCAAAAGTAATTTTTGGCATTTTGGGTGGACCCAATAGGCAACGCGTTACGCTAGACATCACGCTCGATGGCGAGCAGATCGAATTTCTTAAAACATATGGTAACAATGGAATCGAGAAGAGTATCTACGTCGCTTGGGCGATCTTCGGATTCTGGTACACCACCGAAGCAAAAATCTCGGCAGTACATTTTCACCAATCGAATCTGGAACAGCTAATCGGAAACGATCCAGACGGTTTCGAGAATAGTAATGCGAATCGGCAAATTTCTGAGCAGAGTCACTCATATCGAGATGGGCTGGTCTCCACAAACTGGAGACCCCTCGGAAAATACGCAACAGCAGATGACTTTGTGGTATTTGACGAAGTTGAAAATGTGATCGAGAAGCGAGAAGCCCTTAGCCTTGCGTTGGCCGAATTTGATCACAAAATTTTTCTCAAGACGAAGTCAAATCTCCATCTTGCATACGAGCGATCAGAAGGCATTTCACCAACTGACATCGAACAGTTCAGTAACGACGTCTTGTCATTCATATCAGTAATCACAGGCCTCAAGTCTGCGACAGAATTGGTTCGCGTGACTTCCGACGGAAAGCATGGATCGTTCGTTTCATCGCAACTTGCACCGGCGAGCATTAAGCCTATCAGTGTTTTGAAGAACGCCCACCATCTCCATCCAATCAATGGTTCAACGTGCGACTTAGCCAAACTGTTCGCGGAGTGGTCGACGTTTACGGAAATCTCTACCGCAGTTTCTGCGAGCATTCGTTTCGGCGGGACGATAGAAATGCATCTTGTGTTTTTACTTACGGCTCTGGAAGCGATCAATAAATTTGACGGCGGCGGCGATAGGGAAAAGTACGAATCTCCAGTGACAAAATATCTCTCCGTTGCAGCTCGACAGAAGCTCAAAGAAATCAAAGATCAATTTGAGCCAGATAACGAAATGGGGAAATTTCTATCCAATCTCAGGGCAAATTTCGTTCATATTAATGAGAATACTATCGACATGTCGATTAGTGATATGATTGAAACGACGGATATTCTCATCGCTCTCGTAACGAATTTTGTTTTATCAAAAACTTCACTACAGTCAGACCTAATCGAGTCTCATCAGCAGCATATGCTGCGACATCTCGTTTCACACGAAGAGGCTCTCAAATGACCCGCCTCGCACTCACTAATGCTCATCTCATCGATCCGGCCACGGGGTTAGACGCGCCCGGCGGCGTGCTGGTGCAGGACGGGATAATTGCCGATGCGGGTGAGGGGCTGTTCAATGACGGCACGCCCGCCGATGCACAGATCATTAACTGCGGCGGGAAAGTCCTCGCCCCCGGTCTTGTGGATTTTAACGTCTCCATCGGCGAACCCGGCGCACGGCACAAGGAAAGCTTCCGTTCGGGCGGCGAGGCGGCGGCGCGGGGCGGCGTGACAACGATCATCACACAGCCGAATACCGACCCGCCGCTGGATGAACCGGCGATCCTCGAATTCGTCCTGCGGCGCGCGCAGGCGGCCACGCCCGTCCGTGTCCTGCCCATGGCAACTCTGACCAAGGCGGCCAAGGGCAAAGAGATGACCGAATACCGGTTTTTGCTGGATGCCGGTGCCGTCGCGTTGACCGATGGCGAAAACGCGATTGCCGATCCGGTGGTATTCCGCCGTTGTCTAGAATACGCGGCCTCGGTTGATGCGCTGGTATGCCATCACCCGCAAGAGCCGCATTTCTCAGCACTCGGCTGTGCCACCGAAGGATTGTTTGCCTCGATGCGGGGCTTGCCGGAAGTGCCCGCCGAAGCCGAAGCGATCATGCTGGCCCGCGATATCCGCATCGCGGCATTGACCGGAGCGCGCTATCATGCGGCGCAAATCTCGACGGCAGAGAGCCTTGCCGTTATCCGCCGCGCCAAGGATGCAGGCACGGATGTAACTTGCTCCGTAGCCGTACCGCATTTCGCCCTGAACGAATTTGATATCGCCGATTTCCGCACCTTCCTGAAGGTATGCCCTCCCCTGCGCGCCGAAGCGGACCGCGCCGCCATGGAAGAGGCGCTGGCGGATGGCCTGATTGACGTCATCACCTCCGGCCACAGGCCTCAGGATGAAGAATCCAAGCGCCTGCCCTTTGCTCAGGCCGCTGCGGGCGGCGTAGGGCTGGAGACGCTGTTGCCGGTCTCGCTTGATTTGCATCACCGCGCGGGCATGAAATTGACAACTTTATTCGAGCGTCTGTCACTGGCTCCGGCGCGGCTAGCAGGATTGAACGCAGGGCATCTCGGCAAAGGCACGGCGGCTGATCTTGTGTTATTTGATCCGGGTGCACCGTGGGTGGTGGACCGCAAAGACCTGCTGTCTAAATCCAAAAACTCGCCGTTCCATGAACGTCGCGTTCAGGGTAGGGTTCTGGGAACATGGGTTGGTGGCGAGAGGGTTTTCGGATGAGAGGATATGTGCCGGATCTGGTTGCCTTTACACAAGGCGGGCCGTACCTGCTGACCGCGCTTGTCATTGGTTACCTTCTCGGTTCGGTCCCCTTTGGCATGGTGATGGCCAGGGTCTTCGGTCTGGGCAACCTGCGCGATGTCGGTTCCGGAAATATCGGCGCGACCAATGTATTGCGCACAGGTAGTAAAAAGGCGGCCATCCTGACGCTGCTGTTTGACATGCTCAAAGGCACTTTGGCTGTGTTTGTTATGTCTATATGGGGACCAATGGCGGCGGCTGTGGCAGGTTTCGGGGCTTTTATCGGCCATTGCTTTCCTGTCTGGCTGAAATTCAGAGGCGGCAAGGGCGTTGCGACCTTTTTGGGCGCGTTTCTCGGACTTCACTGGCCGACTTTTCTGGCTATGGGGGCAACATGGCTGGTTGTGGCTTTCCTTACAAAAATATCCTCTTTATCGGCACTCGTCGCAGCGATTGCCGCGCCGTTTTTCCTTGCCTTGTTCGGAGCGAATGAATTTGTCTGGATTGCCGTTCCCATGGCACTCCTTCTGTGGTGGCGGCACAGCGAGAACATTGGCCGTCTGGTCCGGGGCGAAGAGACAAAAATCTCATTCAGTAAAAAATGACCGCACTTTTCCCGAACTCACGGATTCCGGTAAATGATGCGGGAAAATTCGCGTGGCTGCGCCTTGCCCGATCCGCCAATGTCGGGCCGGTCACTTTCGTAAGCCTTATGAACCGTTATGAAAATGCGTCCGCCGCGCTGGACGCGATACCGCAACTTGCCAAAAGCGGTGGGGCGAAACGTGTGCGCCTTGCCGATC
>CALFWP010000062.1 GCA_937927905.1 uncultured Neomegalonema sp. | reverse complement strand
TAAAGCCGGTGAGGACGTAACCTACCGCGAGGCACACGACGTTTATCTTTGCCTCGAAAGAAAAATGTTCGACGGCTACAACACCGGACCGAAGCGCTGGGTCAACGCGAACCACGTCGGTCAGTTCCGCACCTGGGCTGCGGCTAGCACCCTTCCGGCAAATCCCGGAGTGCACAGCAACCGCTTTTTGTTCACATACGTGAACTCTGTCGGTGCAAAAACCTATAAGAAATATGCTGAAGGTGTAACAATGCCGGTCGGCACCGTGATTGCCAAAGAATCCTTCACGATCTCCAAAAAAGGCAAAGCCAAGCCCGGCCCACTCTTTTTAATGGAAAAGGTTGCAGCTGGTACCTCGCCAAAAACTAACGACTGGTACTACACCATGGTCAACCCGAATGGTTCACCTGCCGCTGTAAATGTTTTCAGAGCCTGTAATGACTGCCATTCCGGTTTTGAAGATTCTGATTTCCTCGGATATCCTGTTGAGGAAGTTCGCCGCTAAAACCAAGCCGTACTGCTATTTGTACAACACTAAAACCGTCCGCTGCAAAGCGGGCGGTTTTTTGTGCACTATAATAGAAGGGGTGTATCCCCTTGACATACGGTAGTCGATTTCCTATATTTTCTGCATAGGAGAGAGACATATGAAGCCGACTACCGTTCGTGATTTTTTCAAGCAGTTTCCAGACGATGATGCGTGCCTTTTGCACCTCTTCAACGTCCGCTTTGGTCAAGGTCACGAATGCCCGAAATGCAAACGCGCCGCTAAATGGTATCGCCTCGAAAGCGAACTGGCTTTCTCTTGCCAATGGTGCGGACACCACGTTCACCCGATGGTCGGTTCCATCTTCGAAAAGTCACGCACCTCGCTCCAGCTTTGGTTCTATGCCGTGTTTCTCTTCACCACCACACGTCACGGCGTGAGCGGCAAAGAACTGCAACGCCAGCTTGGGGTCACCTATAAAACCGCATGGCGCATGGCGGCGAAAATTCGCGAGCATATGGCTGCTGTAGATGGCGAGAAGCCAATCGGCGGTGAAGGCAAGACGGTTGAGATTGACGAAACGATGGTCGGCGGTAAGCGCAAAGGCAAACGCGGTCGCGGTGCTGCTGGTAAAACCGTTGTGCTCGGGATGATGGAGCGAGACGGCGATGTTGTTACGAAAGTAGTTCCTAACGTGAAGCGCGCGACTCTTGAGCCAATCATTGCTGAGAACGTGAAGCCTGAAACCGAAATCCATACCGACGAACTCAAGTCGTATAACGAACTCGACAAGCAGGGTTACGACCACAAGACGGTCAATCACTCCACTGGCGAATACGCTACCCCTGACGGCGTGACCGTCAACTCAATGGAGAACTTCTGGCGTCACTTGAAATGCTCCATCAAAGGAACGCATATCAGCGTCTCGCCTAAATACCTTGAGCGCTACGCCAAGGAATTTGAGTACCGCTTTAATCGTCGGATGCGCCCTGAGACGATGATGACGGAACTGTTGACCCGCTTTCCTGAACTGGACACTTAAGAGCGGCGTCCAGTTTATCTAAATCACCTTCTGGATCGTCTTCATGCTCCGCGATGAAGCCCTCCAATTTGCCACTGTCACGCGCTTTACGAAGACTGCTCACTCGGCTGCTCCTCAATCTTGATGCGCTTTCCGTCCACACATCCATGAATATGAACCATCGCGCCATTCTCATCTATATATGGAATGTCATGCTGTGGATGGCCGCCACCTTCAAAAGTCACCTTAAGCCACTTTGTGTTGCGTGGACTCTTGAAATAGATTCCAACCGTTTGTTCGATGCACGCGCCGTTGTCATCATATTGATGCTTCCACACATTAAACGAACAGCTTTGCGATGTAGGGTCAATAAAGCAGGCGTCCCCGTCGCAGGTGTAGGCAACGGAAACAGGGTTTGGCTCCAGCCAACCGATGATTTTTGGCCAGAAGTAAACCAATGCGGCCAAGCAAAGAAATATTAGCGCCCAAGGGTCTGGCGCAGGCAAGCTAGGCATCGATTGCCAAAACTGTGGGGCGTAGTTTTCGTATAATTTTTCCACTCCAAGCGTAAACCCAATGTCGAAAAGTTGGTGAATAACGCCAATAAAAAATAAGAGACCCGTCAAATGTCCGCGCGTCGTCATAGTCAAACCATCTGCAAGGTTGCATTTCCCTACAGATGCCACAAGCAGAACTCATGGTCGAGTCAAACGTATGTTGAAGGGATACACCCCTAATAGAATTCAAACACCAATGTTGAAGCCAATTCCCTTGCCTCTCATGCTACGGACAAAGGGTATTACAGACGGGTATCTACAGCTTTGACTTCCAAAGCTGTGGTAAGTGGGTAGCAGAGACATTTTCTACTGTTACCGGTCATCCATGCCGCCGCTGTTTGCCGCAAGACGCGTTCCCTCGTCCGCCGCAACCGTTGCTTGCTGTGCAGCGGCTCCGATTGCTTCGCGTTCTTCCGTTGACAGATCATCGGCTTTCCGGTCTCCCAGCCTTACGGTGACTTCGCGGTGCGCGAACTTGATACCATTGGCTTCAAAGACCTCGCGAATACGCTGATACACCAGTTTGCGCGTCGTCCATTGATCCCCGGGACGGGTCATAAACTTGACTCGGATGATCATCGCGGAATCTTCCATGCGGTAGACACCTTGCGATTTCAGCGGCTGTACAAACTTCTCGCCTTCTGTCGGGTGCTCCAAAAGCTCAACACCCAGCTTTTTGATGAGCTTGCGCACCTTTTCCACATCGGTGTCATAGGTCACACGCAAGGGCAGCTTCATCATCACCCAATCGCGTGAATAATTGGTCAGGTGCTGTATTTCGCCAAACGGAATCGTATGCAAAGCACCCAGATGATGTCGCAGTTGAAAAGATCGCATAGAGATACGTTCCACTGTGCCTTTGACAGCGCCGATATCAATGTATTCCCCGCGCCGGAACGCATCATCGACAAGAAAAAACGCACCCGACAGAATATCACGGATCAGTGCCTGCGCACCGAACCCGATGGCAAGACCAACAACACCCGCACCGGCAAAAAGTGGCGCAACATTGATACCCGCTTCCAACAGCACGAGCAGAAGAACCGTCGCCAAAATCAGAAACAGCATTAGATTACGGAACAGAGGCAGAAGTGTCGCCAACCGGCTGACCGAGCTGGCCCCGCCGCCATCGCCACCAAGTTCCTCTTCCGGCATATCACCGAGTTCTTCTTCGATTTTAGTATCAATCCATATCCGCACGCCCTGGTGCGCGATATATCCGACGAGCAGGATGTATGTCATATCCAGCGCACGACCAAGGATGCGTCCCTCATTAAACAGGTGTTCAAGATCCCAGATCGAGGCCAACGCATATAAGCCCGCACCGACGGCAAAAATTGTTGCGACACGGCGGGCAAGGTCTTCAAAATCTCTCAATCCGTGAAGCTGTGACTGGACTTCGGATTGTTGCATCGTCATCTGATAAAAGCCGGAGGGCCCGCCTTCATCATCACCATCATCGGAAGACGGGTCACCCTCAGGCTTTTTTGGGTCCATGCCCGAAGGCCGGTTTGTCATGCTTGCCACGTGATTTTCCGCGGCTTCGGCTGCGCGGGCAACGGCCCTGGCTTCAACCAGTCTACGGCGGTGCTCGAACAACCGCGCAATGACAAAGGCAACCACTCCATATGCGACAAGAACAGCCAGCAGGATGGAGTACGCACCGATAATAGGCGGCTGTCCGATATCAATTCCGACTACCAGCTTGAAGGACTGATACGCCCAGGACAAAAAGATGTAGAGGGCGGCAAGCGGTGCCCAAAGGATATATCCTGTCTTGGCAACCAGGGTTGCCGTTTTCCAGTCCCGGTCACCCAGAAACGATTCACTGATGGATTGTCTGTTCGCCATAATCATCGCGATATTGACAACCATGATCACAACGGCGGCAACGAATGTAACCAACCGGTACGGCTCATCCTCGGTTTTCAGATCTTCAAGCCAATAGGTGAAGGCGATTAAAACCAGCGATATCGTCACACTGACCCATAACCAGTTAAACAGCTTTCTCGAGCATTTATCAGACAGAACCGGAATCCGGTAATTCGGCAGATACGGCGACAAAACCATACGCCAAATAATCGCGGAGGCCCGCGCTATCGCGATGGTCGGTACAAGCACAAGAACCGTTTTTTGTGTTGCCGGATCACTCAAGTCAATGAAGGCCAGGATAAGCAGACCGACGATTACCAGCGAGATTATTATGCCGACCAGCCCGAGAACCGCACGCAACGCCAGCAACGGTAGCTTTTCGACAACGCCTCTGGGTTTGGCGACCTGTAACTTTACAAACCAGGGGCCGACCAGACGCAACCCGTAAATATGATGTTCTATCATATACGCGGCAGCAAACATGAGCAGCACGGCAAGGGTGATCCCTGCAAAATACCCTGAGCTTTTACTGGGACTCATCTCCGCAATGGATTCGTTCAGATCCGGCAGGAGTTTAGGTGATTCTTCAAAAAGTCCCAGCACACCATTACGGAATTTTTCCAGGCTGAACTGTGTTTGCGATAAGACACTCAGGTCCTGGCCGACACGCTCATAATCTGCCGCACTTAATGTATCATACAGACCAACATCCGGTGTAGAACCGGATTGCGTCGTGGATATTGCAAGTTCTTCAACGTCGTATACCGTTTGCGCAATGCTAGGCACAAGACCGGCCAGTGCCATAAGCATCGCAATCAAAAATATCCGCGCTATCGACATATTATCACCATTGGGGCAGACAAGTATGCGTGGCAGGACAATCATCCTGTACACGCCCGGGGTTATGATGGGTCTCCACGGGCAAAGGTGCAAGATGGAAAAGGCGCATCAGACTATGCTTAAGACTGTGCCCGCAGCGAATATCCCCCTTGAAAATGCTGCACCTCGTATTCTGTTTTACAGTCATGACACCTTTGGCCTGGGTCACATCCGGCGGACACGCGCCATCGCTATCGCGCTGGCAAAAGCCTATCCGGGTGCAAGTATTCTAATTATTACAGGATCACCTATTGTCGGCCGCTTTGATTTTCCGGACGGGATTGATTTCGTCAGAATACCCGGCGTGGTCAAACTTCCGAGTGGTGATTATGTCACCCACAACATGAATCTTGAGATCGCACAGACCGTCAAACTCCGTCGTGCCATCATCCGGCAGACGGCACGCGTGTTTGATCCAGATCTGGTTATTGTTGACAAAGAACCGACGGGATTTCGCGGCGAGATGTTGCATACACTCAAAAAAATGCGTGAGCGCGGGGCAAAAATTGTCCTCGGGATCCGCGATGTCCTCGACGATCCTCACGCTCTTGCGAAAGAGTGGAAACGAAAAAAAGCGATCGAAGCCGTAGAAACCTATTACGATGCGATTTGGGTCTACGGGCTGAAAAAAATTTACGACCCTCTCCAGGGCCTTGCACTGTCAGAGACGGCACGCAGCCGGATAAAGTATACCGGTTACCTCAGACGTCAGCCGGCGGACTGGCCTGATCCGACCATTCCCAATGATCGGCCCGAGGGATATATACTCGTTACACCCGGTGGCGGCGGCGATGGGGATAAGCTGGTGGACTGGGTGCTGTCGGCATATGAAGCAGACCCTGATTTATCCATACCTGCCCTGATCGTTTTCGGTCCGTTCATGAATCCGGAAAGCAGGCGCGAATTCGAACGCCGCGCCCATAGGTTCCGGACTTTGGAAACACTCTCTTTCGATTCAAGGATCGAACGGCTGATGATCGGGGCCAAAGGCGTCATTGCTATGGGCGGATATAATACATTTTGCGAGATACTCTCCTTTGACAAACCTGCTGCGCTCGCTCCGCGTATTACACCGAGGCTGGAGCAGTATATCAGGGCCGGGGCCGCCGAAAAATTCGGACTTATCCGGATGCTTCCGCCGATTGACTCGAACGGCGAGCAGGACCCGGCAGTGATGTGCGACGCCATTCGTACGCTGACAACACAACCTCCGCCCAGCAAAGCGGATATTCCCGGACTGCTTGACGGGCTGGACCGTGTTGTTGATCTGACAGAAGGAACACTGATCGGACAGGCTGTATGAAACAGCCCAATATCGCTATTATAATGAAGGGGTATCCGCGCCTGTCGGAAACCTTTATCGCGCAGGAACTTTACGGGCTGGAGGCTGCAGGATTAAATTTTGATATCTGGTCCTTGCGTCACCCGACTGATACCAAGGAACATCCGGTACATAAAAAAATACGCGCATCCCGCCGGTATCTGCCTGAATATTTACGCAATGAGCCGTTGCGTGTGGCCGGAGGCATCCTGTCTCAATGTCTGAAAGGCGGTTTCTGGCGTGCCGCCGGAGTGTGGATGCGGGATCTTATGCGGGCACGGGACCTGAATCGAATCCGCCGTTTCGGTCAGGCGGCGGTGCTGGCGCGGGAGCTGCCGCCTGAAGCCGCGTTTCTCTATGCACATTTTTTGCATACCCCCTCTTCGGTAACTCGTTACGCCGCAATCATGCGCGGTATACCCTGGGGTTTTTCAGCCCATGCAAAAGACATTTGGACAACGAGCGAATGGGAAAAGCGTGAGAAAATTGCACATTGCACTTTTGGTGTGACCTGCACACGATACGGGGCCGAAACATTGCAGGCGCTTGCCGATCAGCCCGACAAAATAACCCTTGTTTATCACGGGTTGGATTTGTCTCTCGTTCCTGACACACCGCAGGGGCAACAGGACGGTGACAAAAATTCCGCACAGCACCCGTTCCGCATCCTGTCCGTAGGCCGCCTTGTTGAAAAAAAGGGTTATGACCTTCTGTTGTCGGCTCTTGCGGGACTGCCGCCGGAGGTCGATTGGCATTTTACCCATATCGGCGGAGGGGAACTGAAAGACACCGTCCGGCGACAGGCACAGGAGCTTGGCCTTGCGGATCGGATTGACTGGCGCGGGGCGCAGGACCGTGAAGCCGTCTTTGACGCCATGCGTGCGGCGGATTTGTTTGTTTTGCCCAGCCGCATCACCGCATCAGGGGACCGTGACGGATTACCGAATGTTCTGATGGAGGCCGCCAGCCAGAACCTTGCCGTTTTATCCACTGCGGTGTCGGCGATACCGGAATTTGTCGAGGATGGCATATCAGGAACATTGGTTGCGCCCGATAATGCGGACGCCCTCGGGAAAGCCATCGCACAGATTGCACTACAGCCACAGACCCGCGCGGACCATGCCGCAAAACTGCGGGACAGACTTGAAACGGACTTCGGTGCCCAAAGCGGCATTGAGCAGGTCGCCGGTTTTATTCGCAATGCCATGAGGTCCTAACCTGATGAGCATTGCATTTTATGCTCCGATGAAACCTCCTGGCCACCCGACCCCCTCAGGTGACCGGCGCATGTCGCGCCTGCTAATGCGCGCGCTTGACAGGGCCGGATATCCGGTATTCCTGATCAGTGATTGGCGCACCTATGACGGAAAAGGAGTGGAGGCAACGCAACAGGCCATACTCGGCGAAGCCCCCCTGGAAACTGAGCGCATCAAAAGTCTTTTCGCATCAAAACCGCCAAAGCTCTGGTTTACTTACCATTGCTATTATAAAGCGCCTGATCTGATCGGGCCATCTGTCGCCCGCCATTTCGGAATCCCATATGTTATTGCGGAAGCCAGCCGTGCAAAAAAACGCCTGAACGGACCGTGGCAAGCCTTCGCACAGGCAGCGGAACAGGCGATAGATGCGGCGGATATCCTGTTTGCCATGACAAAGCATGACCGCTTTGCCCTCGACAGAGACCGCACAGCAGGTCAACGGATCATCACCCTGCCCCCTTTTCTGAATACCCGTGAATATCAATTTGCACCGCGTGAAAAACATCGCGGGCAATTGCGCCTGTTGACAGTTGCAATGATGCGCGACGGCGCAAAGCTTGTCTCCTATCGCCGTCTCGCTGCGGCTCTTAAACACATGACACTGCCCTATACACTGACCATCGCCGGAGACGGCCCAGCCCGCGCGGATGTCGAAACGTTGTTTCCGGACGCAGATTTCACAGGCGCATTGGACGACGATGCCTTGAAAGACCGATATGCCGATGCCGATGTTTTTGTCTGGCCCGGCGTCGATGAAGCCTATGGCATGGTGTATCTTGAGGCACAGGCCAGCGGTTTGCCTGTCGTTGCCGAAGATCACCCAGGCCCGTCATCTGTCGTAGCCGCTTCGCTTGTCCCGGCAGGTGACGCAGCAGAGTTTGCCCGTAAAATCGAAGGATCGCACGAAAACCCTGCAGGCTATGTTTACGATCATCACAGTATAGAACGTGCCGCCGGTATCCTGCGTGAAACAATCGGGACTTTGCCATGAAAGTCGGATTGCTCCGCCACGGGCGCACGGACTGGAACAATGCCGGATTGCTGCAAGGGCGCACGGATCGTCCTCTGGATGCCACAGAAGCGGAACGCCTGGGCACCTTATCCCTGCCCGAGTCATGGCAGGGTGCAGATATCCTGGCCAGCCCTTTATCCCGTGCGGTCTCGACAGTGGAATGTCTTACGGGCATTACACCCAGGACCAATGGAGGCCTGACGGAAATGAATTTCGGGGAGTGGGAAGGACAGGCGGGCAGGACGCTTTTGGCCGACCCTGAAAGCGGTTTCAAAAATGTGGAGGAATGGGGATGGACATTCCGGCCACCTCGGGGTGAAACTCCGCAAGAGGTCTGGAACAGAGTTGCACCGGTTATCCGCAACTTGCGTCGGAACACACTGATTGTCTGCCATATGGTTGTTATGCGTGTAATACTTGCAAAGGCCCATCACTGGGAATTCAAAGGGCCGCCACCGTTTCAAATCAAACGCGACCGCATTTACGGTGTGTCAATTGAAGGTACGGAATTATACGCGGATGCAGAACCGGTAAGGCTGGTGCCCCGGTGAGGGTCGCGCTGCTCGTCACGCATTTGCTCGGAACAGGTCATTTGAAACGGGCCTCACTGCTGGCGGACGGCTTTGTCCAGGCAGGGCATGAAGCTATTGTCATAAGCGGCGGGTTTCCGGCACCGAATGCCGCGCCGCATCACGCGGACCTGATACAGCTCAGCCCGCTGCGCTCCGACGCCGGATTTACCACGCTTTACAGACCGGATGGACAGGCAACATCCGGATTTCTGGGACAGCGGATTATCGAAATCGGCGAGGCACTGACCGGCTTTGCCCCCGATATGCTGATCACTGAACTTTTTCCCTTTGGCCGTCGAAAACTGGCGACGGAATTCGAAGCGGCGGTTGCTGCGGTTCCCGATACACTGGTCTACAGCTCGGTCAGGGATATTCTGCAGTATCCGCGTAAACCGGACCGTGTTTCAGAGGCCGAAGACCGGTTTGCAAGACTTTACGACGGGGCGTTTTTGCATGGTGATCCCGCTCTGGTTCCCATGCAGGACAGTTGGGATTTACCGCCGGACCTGATGAAAAACGTCCATTACACTGGGTATGTGACTGAAACACCATCGAACGAACAGTCCTGTAATCCCGCATCCGCTGTATCAGCCGGGAAAGGTGAAATCATAGTTGCCGCAGGCGGCGGAAGTGTCGGGGACCGTCTGTTCGAAGCGGCGGCGGATGCTGCCGATGAAACCTGGCGCCTTCTAATCGGCGGGCATGATCGTGCAGAACGTATTGCATGGCTTAAAGCCAGGGGCAGTAAAGCAATTATCGAACCGGTCCGTCCGGATTTTACGGAATTACTGACCAATGCGCGCCTTGCAATTTTGCAATGCGGATACAACACCGCCATGGATGTGACTCAATCCGGAGTACGCAGTCTTTTTGTGCCCTTTGAGGGCGATGGCGAAACGGAACAGCTCACACGTGCCCGGGCCTTTTCAAAGCGCTTCGGGTGCGGTCTCATCCGCGAAAAGGACTTATCTGCGGAAGCGTTGTTAAAAGAGGCAGACAAAATATCAGACACGATGATGCCGGACTATACGTCAGTGTCATTAAAGGGCGTTGAAAATACGGTCGCTATGGCTGAAACAATCCTGAGCCGGACAGCATGAGCGACTGGGCCGCATTGGAAGCTGCGCTAGAGCAGCACAAGCCCACGGTCTGGTGGCGCGACGATGATGCCGTAGCCGGTACACCGCAGCTTGAACAGCTGCTCAAACTGGCGGAAAGCGCAGGTGCTCCGATTACGCTTGCAGTGATACCTGGCCGGTTATCACCAAGCCTGCCACCGGCAGTCAAAGGACGAAATGTAACAATTGCTGTTCACGGCTGGACCCATACCAATCATGCGCCTGCATCCGAGAAAAAAGCGGAATTCAGGAATCATCGTCCTTCAATTGCTATGGCTAATGAACTCAAGCGCGGCAAAACAATCATTGATGAAGCATTCAACGAACAGGCATTGCCGTTATTTATTCCACCCTGGAACAGAATGACGACAGATCTGCCCCTTTATGCGTGCGGATACACGGGCGTTTCAATTTTTGGTCAGCGTGACATTATTACGCAAGACAGCATAATCCGCTTTGACGCGCATCTTGATCCGATTGACTGGAGGAGCACCAGATCTGTGATTTCAGATCAAGTATTCATAAATAAAATTATAGACTTACTGAAATCAAAGGCTCCTATAGGTTTAATGACACACCACCTTGTACATGACGAAGCAATATGGTCATCATGTACAAGATTGATCACACTTCTAACCCGGAAAGGGGCAAACTGGATCTCGGCAGGCGATTTACTGACTCGCGTACCGAAATAAACAGCGCTAACGTTTTTGAATGGATACACCAGCACTCAGTATTTCCGACCTTGGGATCAGTTTCGGAAGTGGTTCTTCAGCAAACGAAGTTGTTTGCGGCATTTCACTTTCACTTCACAAGGGCAAGACACTTGCGCTGGTTGGAGAATCGGGGTCCGGTAAGACGATATCAGGCCGTGCGCTGATGGGATTACTGCCACCCAAAGCCCGCATCACACGCGGACAGATCAACTATCGGAACAGTTCGGGCGCAATTGAAGATCTTGTCAAAGTATCCGATCGGCGGTTGCGATCGCTGCGCGGGCGCAGGATCGGCATGATTTTCCAGGAACCTATGAGTTCCCTGTCCCCGTTTCATACCATAGGTGCCCAGGTCAAAGAGAGCATTGTACTACACGGGGAAAAAAACGAGCGGAATGCAAAGGAAATATGTCTCGATACATTTGAGAAGGTCGGCTTTCCGGACCCCTTGAGAGCATTCGAATCCTATCCTTTCGAAATGTCCGGCGGCATGCGCCAACGCGCCATGATTGCGATGGCGACGATTTGCGAACCTGCCATTCTGATCGCGGACGAACCGACGACGGCGCTGGATGTCACCACACAGGCGCTTATTCTGGATCTGATCCAAAAGCGCCAGGAACAGACTGGTATGGCTGTGTTGCTGATTACTCATGACCTTGGTGTTGTCTCAAACATCGCAGATCATATCACAGTCATGCGTAAAGGCCGTGTGATGGAGGCCGGAAGCGCACGTGACCTGCTGACTGATCCTCGTCACCCCTATCTGAAACGCCTGATTGATGCCGCACCGGAAGTTGACGTTGTGGCCGCGCACGATCCGGAACCATCCGATGATCTGATTATCGAAGCAAAGAATATCCGTAAGACATTTGTGTCACGGGGGCGGGGGTTATTCGGCGTCGGCGCAGCAAAAATTCCAGCCTTGCGCGATATCAACATCTCCATTCCGAGGGGCAAAACCGTTGCCCTGGTCGGAGAGAGTGGATCGGGCAAATCGACACTTGCAAATGTTATCCTCAACGCCATCAAACCCGACAGCGGTGCAACACTGACCTATCAAAGCGATACCGGTAGCAATAGGATGGATGTACCGAAGCTATCCGGGGCCGCGCTCACAAAATTCCGCCGTGAGGTTCAGGTGGTCTTTCAGGACCCTTATGCCTCGCTCAGCCCACGCATGACGATACAGGACATTCTGTCCGAACCTCTGATTATACATAATGTCTGCGACGCCAAGGACAGGCGTTTACGATGTGCGGCCATGCTGGAACGTGTGGGGTTAAACCCGGGTCATCTTGGACGGTTCCCCCATGCATTTTCAGGTGGACAGCGGCAACGGATTTCTGTTGCACGTGCCCTGATGTTACAACCCAAACTTCTGATCTGCGACGAACCAACCTCCGCCCTTGATGTGTCGGTACAGGCGCAGGTTCTCGAATTGCTGAATGAATTGAGGGAAGAACTGAACCTAAGCTACCTGTTTATCAGCCACGATCTTGCCGTCGTCTCGCGTTTGGCTGATGAGATTGCCGTCATGTGCCGCGGGGCAATCGTGGAACAGGCCCCCGCGCGGGTGCTATTCGAAAACCCCGCGCACCCTTACACCAAAGCATTGATGGCAGCCGCGCCGGACCCTCACCCCGATCATAAACTCGATCTGAATGCGATTTCTCTGGCCGCAGGTGCGCAGCCCGAGAAATGGCCGGAACCATACCGGTATGATCGCGCGGATCCGGCCCCATTGCGGGAATTAGGTTCATCTCATTTTGTGCGCATGACGGCGTAAAGGAACGACCAGATGTTGAAATTACTGCCTCTTGCAGCTTTACTGATGTCGGTTCCGGCTTTTGCGTTCAGCCCCGCTGAAACGCCGTCTCTGGCGGCAAAGGTGACAGCTGGAGAGCTTCCCTCTGTGATTGAGCGGGCGCCAGAAGAGCCTTTAATCGTTGACCTTAAGGCCCGGGGGCGGGAAACCGGCAACCATGGCGGCAAAATCCGTACATTGATCTCAAAGAGTAAGAATATCCGCTATATGGTGGTCTGGGGTTATGCGCGGCTCGTCGGGTTCAACGCCGATTACGAACTGCAGGCGGATATCCTTGAAAGTTATGATGTTGAGGATGACCGTGTTTTCACTTTCCATCTGCGGAAGGGTCATAAATGGTCTGATGGCCATCCCTTTACCACAGAGGATTTCCGTTACTGGTGGGAAGATGTTGCAAATAACGAAGAGTTGTCGCCGGCAGGACCACCCAGTTATATGCGCGCCCATGATGAGTTACCGCAGATCGATATTATTGATGAGACTACAATACGGTTTTCATGGGCCTATCCCAATCCTCAGTTCCTGACACTACTTGCGGCGGCGCGGCCACCGTTTATTTACCGGCCCGCGCATTACATGAAGCAATTCCATATTGCTTATACGCCGATCGAAAAGCTGCAATACCTGATCGAAGAAAAAGGTGCGCGCAACTGGGCGCAATTGCACAATAAATTCGATAATATGTATAAAAACGATAACAAGGACTTGCCAACTCTACAGCCCTGGGTGAACGCGACAGGTAAAAAAGCTCAGCGCTATATAATGCAGCGCAACCCGTTCTTTCACCGCTTCGATAAAAAGGGACAGCAGCTGCCCTATATCGACACGATTGAAATGACTGTTGCCGCCGCCAGCCTGTTCCCTGCCAAAGTCTCCGCCGGAGAGGTTGACCTGTTGGCAAAGGGATTGGGCTTTCCAAGCATTCCGATTTTAAAGCAGGGCGAAGCGCGCAACGGTTACACGGCGCGTTTATGGCCGACCGGTGCCGCCTCCCATATCGCGCTTTACCCGAATTTGAATTATTTCGATGACGTCTGGCGCGATGTCCTGCGGGATGTAAGATTCCGCCGTGCATTGTCACTTGGTATCGACCGCAAAATTATCAACCGCACGCTTTATTTCGGCTTGGGTGATCAGACAGGGAATGGCGTTCTTAAGGACAGCCCGTTCTATGACAGCACAAACTCCGCATCCTATACAACATTTAACCCTGTCAGCGCGAATGATCTGCTGGATCAAATTGGACTGACGGGGCGGCGCGGTGACGGTATACGTCTATTACCCGATGGCCGCCCTATGGAAATCATCGTCGAGACTGCGGGTGAACGCAGCGAAGAAATCGATGCCTTGCAACTTATCGGCGAGACATGGCGTGAGATCGGTATAAAACTGATTGCCCGTCCGTCAGACCGTAACATTCTCCGGCAGCGTGCCTATTCCGGCCTGACGATGATGACAGTCGGAAAAGGCTGGGATAACGGTGTACCATCTGCTGCAACCTCACCAATGGCCCTGGCACCAACGGTTCAGGATACAATGACCTGGCCGAAATGGGGTCAGCATTTTCAGACCATGGGTCAATCGGGTTCCGAACCGGATATAGATGAGGCCAAACAACTTCTCGATCTCTATCTTGCCTGGCAGGATGGTCAAATGGCGGACGGAGAGCCGGTTACACGCGCCGATATCTGGCAAAAGATGCTCACGATTCATGCTGAACAACAATACATCATCGGTGTGATCAGCCGCGCACCACAACCGGTTGTCGTCAGTAATAAATTGCGGAATGTACCGGCCAAAGGCCTGTTTACCTGGGATCCGGGTGCAGATTTCGGTGTACATCGTATGGATGAATTCTGGTTCGATGACCCTGAAAAAACCGCTGCCCTGCAATAATCCGGTTAAATGACCAAACACGCGGATCACATGACAAACATAAACGGGACGCCTCTATGATCCGTTACCTCGGACAACGATTTCTGACAATGCTCGTGACGCTGATGATTGTATCAGCGCTCGTCTTCTGGATTATAAACCTTCCGCCCGGGGATTATTTGTCAAACCAGATTGCGGAATTGCGCGCGCAGGGTGAGGCGGCAAGCATCGAGAAAGCGGAATTTCTGCGAAAGCAATACTCCCTCGATCAGCCGCTTTGGAAACAATACTTTATCTGGCTTGGCGCGGCTCCGGGGCCGGACGGATATAACGGCCTGCTCCAAGGTGATCTCGGCTGGTCATTTGAATTTGATCAACCGGTCAAAGATGTACTGGGCGAGGCGCTGTGGCTGACTTGTCTTGTAAACCTTGCGGCCCTTTTGTTCATTTACATCGTTTCGCTGCCGCTGGGTGCCGTTGCCGCGGTCAAGGCGGGCAGCTGGCTCGACTATTTTATTGCCATAATCGGCTATATCGGGCTTGCGACACCGAACTTTCTGCTCGCGCTGATCCTGCTTTATTATGGCCAGATTTATCTTGATTTGCCTGTCGGTGGCCTGATGGACCCGTCCTTTGAAGGTGAGCCGCTGAGCTGGGCGAAAATCAAATCCATTCTTGCCCATCTGATTGTACCGACGATCGTGATCGGAACAGCTGGCACAGCAGCCATGATCAGGCGTTTGCGGGCGAACCTGTTGGATGAATTGGGTAAACCTTATGTCGTGACCGCAAAAGCCAAGGGATTGTCCGCAACGCGGCGCGTTGTAAAATACCCGCTTCGGGCAGCGTTGAACCCGTTTGTTGCCGATATCGGGAATCTTCTGCCTTCGCTGGTCAGTGGCTCGGTACTTGTTTCCGTGGTGCTCAGCCTGCCGACACTCGGTCCCGCTTTGCTGACCGCGTTACAAACCCAGGACCAGTATCTTGCAGCGTTCATCCTTCTATTCGTATCGGCATTAACACTGGTTGGCATGCTGGTATCCGATATTCTTCTGGCGATCCTTGATCCACGTATCAGGTTCGGAGGGCGGTAAATGGCCAATTCCCAACACATACACCAACCTTCGGCCGTCAATCCGAATGAACGCTATATTGATCAGACGACCTATGATCCCGCCGCAGAGGTAGATACCGGCGGTGCGCGCCCTGACCTGGACATGCCGACCGGAAAACTGATCCGTAAGCGTTTTTTCAAACATAAACTGGCGGTGATTTCTGCGGCGTTTCTGCTGTTTCTATACATGTGCGTTCCGTTTGTTGAAATCATAGCGCCTTATGACGCCAACACGCGCGACGCCAATCACCTCTATGCCCCGCCGCAGAGCATTCATCTTTATCATGACGGGCAATATCTCGGGCCATTTGTATACCCTACGAAAGCGGTTCCCGACCTTGAAAACTTCCGCTGGAATTATGTTGAGGACAGGAATACGCCGCAAAAGCTGAGATTTTTCTGCTCGGGTGAAAGTTATCAATTCTGGGGTCTCGTAAAGGGCAGCTTTCATTTTGTTTGCCCGCCGGAAAACGGTTCGTTCTTTTTGCTCGGCGCGGACCGGTTGGGCCGTGATGTGTTTTCGCGGCTGGTTTACGGAGCACGCTTATCGCTCACTGTCGGTTTGATCGGGATTGCGATCTCACTCGTCATCGGCATGACGCTGGGCGGCATGGCCGGATATTTCGGCGGCTGGGTAGACTCGACGGTTCAGCGTATGATTGAGGTTATCCGCAGCTTGCCCGAACTTCC
>CALFWP010000061.1 GCA_937927905.1 uncultured Neomegalonema sp. | reverse complement strand
GTCGATTATTATGTCGCCCCTCAGGACGAAAGTTACATCGTTTTCAGGACTGAGATAGATAATCGTAAACCGCTCCAAAGACTGATTAAAGACGGAACCGTAAAGCGTTTGCGCTGACCAGGCCGGCTGCTTTAGCTTATGGTTACCAGGACCTTTACATTCCGGCCGGTGCTTTCGCGGGGTTTGTTCGCAAAAATGGTGCTTGTGATTGCACCTGTTTTTGCGTTGATCGCGGGTTTAGGGCTATGGGCGCTTTCGGTTTTCGTTATGCTGGAGGCCGAAGACATTGTCACCAGCAGGCTGGGCAATGCGGCGGGCCGGGTCACATCGGCTCTTGAGCGTCATGCGTATAAGTCAAAAGCCGATGACCCCTGGAAAGAGGCGCTGCCGAGAGAGCTGCTCAACAATCTGATGGCCGATCCGGCAGTCCGCTGCGTGACGTTTCTGCGTGAGGACGAGAAAAAAACACGTCTTATTGCTCCGCGCGGAATAGGGTGTACGGGGCAGGTGATAGATGATGAATTTGAAGTTCCGTTCAATACCGGCGTCAAATCCAAATTGATCATCAGTTACAGTTGGTCGGAAATATCGACGCTTTGGTCAAAGTCGATACAGTTGTCGGCAGGGGTGCTGTTCGGCGGGCTTTTGTTATCCATCATTGCGGCATGGATCGGCTTTCGCATCTTTATCAAAGCTCCGTTGCAGCGGCTTTGTACAGCAATTCTATCGAGTGAACAAACAGGCGAGCCTGTAGAGGTGGTCGTTACCCAGAATGATGAGCTGGGCAATGTCATGCGCACATTCAACGGGATGCAGCGCCGTGATCATGAAAACACCGTGTTGTTACAGCGTGAGCGGACCAAACTGTCCCGTATTTTGGATGGTATGATGGATGGCCTGCTGGTTGTGGACCGCGATATGCGCATAACTCTGGCAAATCAGGCTGCGTTACGTCTGTTAAAGCGGCCTATGGAAGATATAATCGGCGCTTCGATCCTGACTTTGTTCCGCTCGATCCATGATAATGCAAAAGAGGATGACAGCTTTTCCTACATTGAGGCTGTTCTGCCGGATGGCAAGGCGACTCCGGTTCTGACGTCTGTTGCGTCAATGGATGGGACACAAGATGCGGCAACGATCTGTGTTGTGCGTGATATCAGTGGTGTGATCGAACATAAAAATGCTTTGCGGCAGACGACCCTTGAAGCCCTGACAGCAAACCGTGCAAAATCGGAATTCCTGGCGAATATGAGCCATGAGCTCAGAACACCATTGAATGCAATTATCGGATTTTCCGATATTATCGCATCCGGCATGATCGGCGGCCCGGTTTCCAAAGAGACCGCCGGGTATGCCAAGGATATCAATGACAGCGGCAAACATCTGCTTGAGTTGATCAACGATATACTGGACGTTTCCAAGGTGGAGGCGGGCGAGGTCAAGCTTTACCGTGAAGAGGTTGAGCTTAAATCCGCCTGCAATGCAGTTTTGCGTATTTTGCAGACCAATGCGGATCAGGGGCATGTTGCTTTGCTGCTTCAGACGAATGATGGAGGTATGTATTTTCATGCTGATCCGTTGCGCCTCAAACAAATTATCATCAATCTTGTCAGCAATGCTATCAAGTTTACGCCGGAGGGCGGCTCGGTGACAATTCATGCTACTGAGAGTGACGCGGCGGTTGAGGTTTCAGTCCGTGATACCGGTATCGGTATGAGCGAAGATGAAATCAAAGAGGCTATCAAACCGTTCCGCCAGGTCGATAATACCCATACGCGCCGTTATGAAGGCACGGGCCTCGGTCTGTCCTTAACGAAAAGCCTTGTCGAGTTGCATGGCGGAACTTTGAGCATTGCGTCAGTCAAGGGGCAGGGCACTGAAGTCACTGTTACATTCCCGAAAGACAATGTGCAGGCATGTCCGCAAGGTGACGATGCTGTTATGTTGAAAAATATCGCATAGGTGGCAAAACCTGTCTCACGATTTGCCAAAGTACTTTGAGGTTTTCTCTGCGATCACCGATTGCCCGGTTTCCCGTATTGCGCTAAAGGAATGGTTCGGAAGGCTGGGCGGTCGCAGGCATTGCTGTTTTGCAGCAACGCGTGAGGAAAGTCCGGGCTCCATGAAGGCACGGTGCCGGGTAACGCCCGGCGGAGGCGGTTCGCCGTTTTCAGGGATAGCGCCACAGAGAGCAAACCGCCCCGCTTGCGGGGTAAGGGTGAAAGGGTGCGGTAAGAGCGCACCGCTCCGGCGGCAACGCGGGAGGCACGGCAAGCCCCACCGGGAGCAAAATCGAATAGGGATGACTGCGCTGCTGCGCAGGGCGGCCTTTAGCCCGTCATCCGGGTAGATTGCTGGAAGGGGCGGGCAACCGTCTCTCTAGATGAATGACCGTCGAGGCGCGTTTGCGCTGGACAGAACCCGGCTTACAGGCCTTCCGGCATTTTTCCCGGGTACATAGCTGTGATGTCTTAGAGCCTGACTCAAAACTCTACGAGACATGACAATACCTTGCGAGCCGCCTTGTGGTGAGGCGGATGTGTGCGACGTTGATCCATGCCTCAGCAGAGGCGATGGATTTTTCCCAGTCCTTGCTGAGCCGACGGCAT
>CALFWP010000060.1 GCA_937927905.1 uncultured Neomegalonema sp. | reverse complement strand
ACGGGGGTGGAACGGCATCGAAGGCGCTGATCTTGCAAAAGATGTCACCTGTGCCGCGCCTTATAAATGGAATGAAAAGCGCTGGACCTGGCCGGAGGGTTTTACTGCGCAAACGATCGCGCCCCGAAAAGTTGTTGCGATGGATTTCGGGGCAAAGCGTAACATCCTGCGCTGCATTGCCGATGTCGGATGCGATGTCACCGTGTTGCCGGCAACATCCGGAGCGGATGAAATTCTGGCTCACAAGCCTGACGGCGTGTTTTTATCAAACGGTCCCGGGGATCCTGCCGCAACCGGCGAATATGCCGTTCCTGCAGTCAAAGCGGTTCTGGAGAGCGGATTGCCGGTTTTCGGCGTGTGTCTCGGGCACCAGATACTTGCACTCGCTCTTGGCGCAAAAACCAGAAAAATGAAGCAGGGCCATCACGGTGCCAACCACCCGGTCAAAGACCTGGACACCGGAAAGGTCGAAATCACCTCTATGAATCATGGTTTCACCGTTGACACACAGTCTCTGCCCGAAGATGTCGTAGAAAGTCATATTTCGCTATTTGATCAAAGCAATTGCGGCCTGCGCGTCGATGGAAAACCTGTTTTTTCGGTGCAGTATCACCCCGAAGCCAGTCCCGGGCCACGGGATAGCTTTTATCTGTTCCAAAAGTTTGCCGCGAATATAGATGACTATAAAAACAGTCATTTGCCGTAATTGCCGCACTATACAATTAAAGATTGCGGTACTTACCAGGAGCTGACAAACTTTACGGTGTATTAAATATTAATGCGCTGGAAAGTCGTGCCGAAACCGCAGGATAAACAGAAAGAAAATCTCCAAAACATCACAGCAGTCACAAAAACAAATAAAAACATTGACGTGCATAAAATAGAAATGCACGCAAAAATAAAAAGCACCTCTACAGATACCGGAAAAACAAGAAGCGCAACTTTAAATAATTTTCCTGAACCTTTACACTCCGCCAATAACACCCGCACACCACAACAATTGCGGAAATCATTACACGCCTTCATACAACAGAATTTTCAATCAGAACTGACAGAACGCGCAAAGCATTCTTTATTCGAAGACCGACGCGATATGTCTGCGCTTTCACCGGCACCGGATTGGATGATATATTCGGCGATATGCGCCGCAAGCGGTATCGCAGCGTTGATAATCATCAACCCTGCTATACTTCTGACAGCATTTTCCGGTATTCTGATATCGTATTATATCGCTTCACTCACTCTGAAAACGGCACTTGCGGTGACAGCCTTTTTTTCTGCGGATCCGCCACCCTATGTCCTCCCTCAGAACCTGCCCATGGTCACAATTTTCCTGCCGGTACATAATGAGGGGCCGACCCTGAAAACACTTGTGGATGCGTTACAGCGGATTGATTACCCGCCGGAAAAACTGGACCTGAAATTCCTCGTTGAAGAGGATGATCAGGCAACGCAATCCGTCCTGCACACCCTGGACCTTCCGCCGCACTTTGAGATTATTCTCATCCCCGTCAGCCATCCGCGCACCAAGCCCAAGGCCATGAATTACGCCCTGCCCTTCGCACGGGGTGAGGTGACCGGAATATATGACGCCGAGGATATGCCCGAACCGGATCAGGTTATGAAAGCCGTCAGCGCCCTTGCCGGAACCGGTCCTGAAACCGTATGCGTACAGGCCAGGTTAAACCATTACAGTGCAACCCGGACGATGCTGTCACGCATGGCGCAGGCCGAATATACGCTCTGGTTTGATATCCTGCTCAAAGGTCTGAGCCGCCTGAACCTGCCTGTACCATTAGGCGGCACATCGCTTTTTATCGAAACCAAAGCCCTGAATGATCTGGGCGGTTGGGACCCCTATAACGTCACCGAAGATGCCGATCTTGGCCTGCGTCTGGCCAGACAAGGTTGGCGCGCCGAGGTCATTGACTCCACAACATGGGAGGAGCCACCGGTTCAGTGGTCCCAATGGATCGGCCAACGCTCGCGCTGGATCAAAGGGTTTATTGTCACCTGGCTGGTCCATATGCGCTCGCCCCGCGCGCTGGTCAGGGATTTGGGATGGCACAGGGCGCTGGCCATAAACATCATGTTGCTTGACGGCTTTCTCGCATTCCTGCTGCAACCGGTTTGTATCATGGCACTTGTCAGCCCATGGCTTATGGGGGTCGCGCCATGGGGATTGTTTACACAATCCGGCAGTATGCCCTTATATATTATTGTATTTATATGGATTTTCGCGGCTGGTCAGGCGTTGATCATTATGGCGGCTTTCGTTGCACTGACCGGGCGTTTTGGTATCGGCCGCGCAAAATGGTGTCCAGGCTTATGGTTTTACTGGCAGGTTGCGACACTCTCGGCCTATCGTGCACTTTATGAAATGTTCGGCAAAAAGGCGTTCTGGAATAAAACCGAACACGGCCTGAACCAGCCCGATGCAAACTTAGAAAACATCACGGCATCCGGACGTTAAATTATCTTGCGTTCCTTGCCCGCCTCCCCCAAAACGCGCCTATGCCGGATCAGGAACAAAACGCGCCGCCGAAAATCGGAATGGTCAGTCTCGGCTGTCCTAAAGCACTTGTGGATTCCGAGCGTATTCTCACCAGATTACGGGCGGAAGGATATGAGTTTTCCGCCGATTATGACGGTGCAGATGCGGTGATCGTCAACACCTGCGGTTTTCTTGATAGTGCAAAGACAGAAAGCCTGGATGCCATCGGCGAGGCGCTGCGCGAAAACGGTAAGGTGATTGTCACCGGATGTATGGGCGCAGAGGCGGAAACGATCAGCAGGGCGCATCCCTCCGTTCTCGCAATCACCGGACCGCAGCAATATGAGCAGGTCATGGACGCCGTCCATGCCGTGACCCCGCCGCGCCCGAACCCGTTTACGGATTTACTGCCCGCCCCGAAAGACGGCGTCAGGCTGACACCGCGCCATTACGCCTACCTGAAAATATCCGAAGGCTGCAATCATTCCTGCCGGTTTTGCATCATTCCCGATATGCGCGGCAAGTTGGTCTCACGCCCCGTAAATGCCGTATTGAGGGAGGCGGAACGGCTGGCCAAAGCCGGTGTCAAAGAGCTGCTGGTGATCAGTCAGGACACCTCCGCCTATGGTTCGGATCTGAAAGGCGATAAACGCATCAGTACCGATTGGCGCGGCAAAAGCTTTGATCCCTCCATGCTTGATCTTTGCAAGGGGCTGAGCGAGCTTGGCCTCTGGGTGCGGCTTCATTATGTCTACCCCTACCCCAGCGTCGATAAGGTGATCCCTCTAATGGCAGAGGGTAAAATCCTGCCCTATTTAGACATTCCGTTTCAGCACGCCTCACCGAAAGTCCTTAAGGCGATGCGGCGCCCGGCGGATCATGAAAAGGTGCTGGAACGCATCAAATCATGGCGCACGATCTGTCCGGACCTGACCATCCGCTCGACATTCATCACAGGATTTCCCGGCGAAACCGAGGAGGATTTCCAATTCCTGCTTGATTGGTTGAGCGAGGCAAAACTGAACCGCGTCGGGTGTTTCAAATACGAAAACGTTGCCGGTGCCGCCGCCAATGATCTGCCCGATCACGTCCCGGAAGAAATCAAACAGGAGCGCTGGGAACGTCTGATGTCCCATCAGCAGGCGATCAGCGCAGAGTTGCTTCAGAAAAAAGTGGGACGCCGCATGCCTGTGATCGTCGATACGATCGACGAAGACGGCGCGGAGTGCAGATCCGCTTCCGATGCCCCCGAAATCGACGGCAATGTCTTTATTGATGAAGGATTTTCGGACCTGTCCGCCGGTGATATGGTGATTGTCGAAATTGATGAGGCCGGTGATTACGATCTTTGGGCACACAGGGTTTAAGCCCCGAAAGCAGCGCCGGTTACCGCCAAAGCCAGACGCCCTCTTTTTTGGCCAGTGTGTCACTGTAAAGGCCAGCCACCTCTTCACCGTAACCATTGAATTTCTGCGTCGGGATGCGTTCTGTCGTGCCCAGCACGCGTTCCTCCGCCTGACTCCATCGCGGATGACGCACTTCGGGGTTCACATTGGCCCAGAACCCGTATTCATCTTTGCTGACCTCCTGCCAGAAACTGACGGGACGTTCTTTGGTAAAGCTGATCCGGGTAATGGATTTTGACGATTTGAATCCGTACTTCCAGGGTATGTGCAGTCGCATCGGCGCGCCGTATTGTTTCGGCAGAACCTTGCCGTAAACCCCCACCACCATCAGCGCGACGGGATTCATCGCCTCTTTGATTGTCATACCCTCGACATAAGGCCAGGGGTACCAGCTTTGCTTTTGACCGCGTGCGATTTTCGGGTCCAGGAATGTCTCAAAACGCACATATTTCGCGTCATTCGTGGGTTTAGCGAATTTAACCAGTTCAGCCAGCGGATAGCAGATCCACGGCACAACCATAGACCATGCTTCGACACAGCGAAACCGCGTCACCCGCTCCTCGACCGGCATTTTGGCGGTCAGGTCTGCGGCTTCAATCTCGATGTCCTTTTCGACTTCACCATCGATTTTGACCATCCAGTTATCGGTATCAAGCTTTTGCGCTTTTTTAGAGATTTGCTTGTGGGAGCCGAATTCGTAGAAATTATTGTAGGTTGAGGCAATTTCCTCATCCGTAATCTCACGTTCGTCTCCGGCCTTATACACATCATTCCGCTCAGGCGTTGGCAGGTATTCGTCGCCGGGCTTTGTAGCAGCATGCGCTCTTTGCGCGATCAGGGCACTGGCGGCACCGCCAAGACCCATCGTTGCAAGAAGCTGACGGCGGTTGAAAAACGTGCTCTCATCCGTCGCCAGAGCCTCGGGGATATGCCAGGAAGGTCTGCGGTGATAAATCATCGAAGTGCTCCGAAACGCAAAATTTCCGGCGACTATATCCGCTGAAACCGTCAAGCCACGAAAATTCTACGTGAGTATTGTTTCAGAGCTTTTCGAGTTCTTCAGCCAGCAGGAATGCGACCTCCAGTGCCTGACTCGCGTTCAGCCTCGGATCACAGGCAGTGTGGTAACGGTCGGAAAGGTCGGAATCTTTCAGATCCTGCAAGCCGCCCGTACATTCAGTGACATTCTTTCCGGTCATCTCAAGATGAATACCGCCGGGGTAAACGCCCTCTGAGCGACAGATTTCGGCATATTCCTTAATTTCTGTCAGAACCGACCGGAAAGGCCGGGTCTTATAGCCGCCATCAGCCTTAATGGTATTGCCGTGCATCGGATCACTGCACCAGACCACATTGGCACCGACCTCTTTCACGGCATTAATCAGGTCCGGCAGGTGATCCCCGACTTTTTCGGCCCCGAAACGGCCGATCAGCGTGATACGTCCCGCTTCATTTTCAGGATTAAGCTTTTCAAGCAGAATCTTCAGATCATCTGTGGTCATCGACGGACCGCATTTCACGCCCAGCGGATTGATAACCCCGCGGCAATATTCGACATGGGCACCATCCGGCTGGCGCGTCCGGTCCCCGATCCAGAGCATATGCGCGGAACCGGCCAGCATATCGCCGGTGGTGGAATCTTCGCGGGTCAGCGCCTCCTCATACGGCAGCAGCAAAGCCTCGTGGGAGGTAAAATACTCCACCTGCTCCATAAGATGCGTAGTAGACGCATTTACGCCACAAGCATCCATGAAAGACAATGAAGCCGATATCTTCTCCGCCATGATCTTATACGCGGCAGCGTTATCGCCATCGGCAAAGTCAAGATTCCAGGACGCCACCCGGTCCAGGTTGGCATAACCGCCCGTCGCAAACGCTCGCAGCAGGTTCAGCGTTGCAGCCGAATGCAGATACGCCTCCAGCATTTTTGCCGGTTTCGGCATCCGGGCCTCAGCCGTAAACGGAAGGTCGTTGATAATATCACCGCGATAGCTTGGCAGCTCGACACCATCAATGATCTCGGTCGGAGCAGAACGGGGCTTGGCGAATTGACCGGCCATACGACCCACCTTCACCACCGGCTTTTTCGCACCAAAGGTCAGGACAACCGCCATTTGCAGCATTACGCGGAATGTGTCGCGGATGTTATCGGACGAAAACTCGGCAAAGCTTTCAGCGCAATCTCCGCCCTGCAACAAAAAGGCTTCTCCGCGCGCAACCGCCGCCAGACGTTCTTTTAGTGTCCGCGCTTCACCAGCAAAAACGAGTAAAGGATAAGAGGACAGCTTGTCAGTCGCCTGTTTCAGAGCCGCTTCATCCGTATAATCCGGCAATTGAAGGGCAGTCCGGTTGCGCCAGCTGTCGGCACTCCAGTTCATAGTCATTGC
>CALFWP010000059.1 GCA_937927905.1 uncultured Neomegalonema sp. | reverse complement strand
AAACACACGCGAAAGACCTCAAGAGCGACCTTCCAGTCATCTTCATTCATCTTTGTGGACATCGACGGTTTCCTGTTCATTCATCGATGTCCTATGAATCATCAAGAAACGCGCGCTGGAATCCCTTTCAAGCACGGTGAGTCAATTCGTCCACACAGCCTAGATCGGTTACGCCGAAAGCCTCCAGTGTTTTCCCGCAAGTCACCCGCTGGTTATGCAGCACCGCAAGCCGTTCGCGTACTGCTCAGTCTCGACAATCAACGCGCGTTGTTTCCGTCTCAGACCGTGGATCGCCTTCTCGTATTCCATCCACGTACTGTACGGGATTTCTATGTTTTGGTCCTGGTGCGTTTGCTACGCAATGCCGTTTTGATCTTGCCCCGCTATTGGTCATCACTGAGCTCAGCATTGAGGGGTTTCGAATCTGAGTCACGGGCGGATACCGGCGAAAATTTCCAATACAATGAAGTAAGCTGATCCAGTTATAAATCCGGGTCATTGATGATTTCAGAAATGACCCGGTGAAGTTTTTAAGAAAGCTGTGGAGTTGTAATGCTCCGCAAAACTCCCGCATACTTGCATTCAGAGGATGAAGCTATCTTCGATCTCACTGACAGTAACATTTTCAATGAGGACGCTGGCTCGGTTTGACAGGGTAAACAAAACGTCGTCCCCGACCTGTTCTGCATTCGAGAGCGCATCGGCGGCATCATCGAACCGCAAACGGGAGATATCCAGCAAATCATCGTTTGCATTGAAATCCGTAATGCGATCATTGCCGCTGTTGCGCGCGAAGACAAACACGTCATCACCGCGCCCGCCGATCAGAACATCATTGCCGCGTCCGCCGTTGATAACATCGTCACCGCCGCCGGCTATAATTGTATCACGACCGCCACCGCCGTTAATAACATCATTGCCTCTACCGCCGAACAGCATGTCACGCCCGCTGCCGCCGTTCAGGGTATCATTGCCGTTTTCACCGACGACAAAATCATTACCGCGTCCGCCGTTGATCACATCATCACCGCTGCCGCCGTTCAGGTTATCATTGCCGCCGAGTCCGTTGATCCTGTCGTTACCCGCACCGGTCGTGATCATATTATCAGCATTTGTACCGGTGATATTTCCACCGGTAACATCATCAAAACTCGGAAAATCATTATCATCAGGAGGGTTGGAGCCGGGGTCGTTGTTCGTAGTATCATCGAACGAAGGGAAGCCATTCCCATTGCCTGAAGAGTTTGAGCCCGGATTGTTTCCGGTGATATCTCCAAAGGTGGTTCCGTTAAAAAAACCACTGCGTGCGGTTAGCGGAGCAGAAACATCCGGAGACTGGGCTTCGGCGTTAAATACAAAGCGTTCTTCAGTATTGTTGAACATCAACATCACCTCAATCAGATCAAAAAACTGAACGCAATTTTCTTAATCCGTTCAATATATTAACGCAGACTTTCTAGTCTGCTTCATGACATAAATAATAAAAATAAAATTCTATCAAGAAAAAACTATATTTTTAATATAATTAAAATAATTAGTTTATGAAAAATGAATTTTCCGATCCGCTGAAATAGTACATTATATATCAATGTAAAAATATCAAAAAAAACGGGAGTATTGCGTTATTCAAAAATAACATGATTTTTTACACAACCAGTAAGGCATGGTTGCAGAAATATACACTTACATGGATTTTACTATCCGAATATTCGGAATGGCAAAAACTCCGGATGCAACCCGAAGCCGATCCGTAGGGATATATCAAAAGCGCCAATGCAATAACAGTTGAGGACAATCAGCCCTGTCGCTCAGACGTAATCCGCCATTTCGGTCATGACGAGGTTCTGGAAATGGTGCAGGGCGTGCTCGCTGAGTTCGGAGCGCGCGGCATCGACCATAATGCGGCCCTGATGATAACCGAGCGAATGCAGGCCCCGCTGTACATTTTCCACCAGATCCACATCCTCCGGCCCGAGCACATCGCGGAAATACGCAAAGGCTTTTTCCTCGGTTTCCGAACAGGCCGCATGGGGGCGGTAATAGGTAAAGTCCTGCCGCGTCACCTCCGGCGCGGTGGGGACAAAAGAAAACGTGCTGATGCCGTCAATGCCGGGAAAGACGGTAAAGGCCAACCCGGGCCAGAGATAGAGCGTACAGAACCGCTCGTCCCCGCCCGCCTCGAAATCATAAGCGCTGTTCTGCGGGCGGCAGGTGCCGTATTGCACCGACCAGTATTTATGCGTCTCGACCTGATAGGTTTTCATATCGACCAGATCGACAAACGCCTTATGCGCGGGCGCACAATGATAGCATTCGAGCAGGTTATCCCCGACGTTTTTCCAGTTGCCTTGGATGTCGAATTGCACGCTGTCATCGGGGGTGAAATTCTCCGTGCCGGTGCGGAAGCGCTTCAGCGCCTGTTCCGCGCCGTCATAAACTTCGGCCATGGGGCGCGCGTCGGGGTCAAGATTGACAAAGACGAAACCGGCGAAGGTATCCACCGCAAGCGCGGGCAGGTCGAATTCGCGCTTATCAAAACCGGCGACATGGTCACAGTTATTGGCGGCAATCAGCGTGCCGTCACGGTCATAGGACCAGGCGTGATAGGGACAGACGATCAGGGATTTCGCCCTGCCCTTTCCGCTGAGCAAAGAATGCCCGCGATGCTGGCACACGTTGAAAAACGCCTTGAGGGTGCCGTCGTTGCTGCGGATGACATAAATGCGCTGTCCGGCGAAGTCGGCGGTGATGTAATCCCCCGCGTCGCGCAGGTCGCTGATATGACCGGCGAACATCCAGGAGCGGTGAAAGATGTCGCGCTGTTCATCGGCGTAGAAATCCGGATCGTGATAAAGCCGCGCGGCGATGGTGTAGGACTGATCGGGCACGGCGCTGAACCGGTCGGCGCGCGGATCGGGGCGCTTCATATCCATGGCAAATCCTCCTTATCACCGGCGGATTTTGCGTCCGATTGCGGGCGGGGTCAATGGGCAGACCGGTGGGTTTTGAGCCAGGCTTGGTAGGCGGCTTCGCGTTTATCGTCATCGTCAAGCGGGGTCGGGTGCCAGTGACCGGGGCGCTGCAAGCCGTCGGGGATTCTGGTCCCGGCACAGCCGAAACAGGAATCGAGTTGGTCTTGCGTTAAATCCTGTGCACCGGTAAAATCAGCGAAGCTGGCGTTGACGGAGTGAATGTTGCACAACGTCAGCTTCGCTGATTGGAGAGACGCCCCGTTCATCCGCGCCCAGTTCATGACCGCGTGGTCCATCATCGCCCCGTACATCATCGCCCCGTCCATCTTCGCGTGGTTCATCCGCGCCCAGTTCATCACCGCGTCGTTCATCACCGCCCCGTCCATCATCGCCCCCTCTAAGCGCGCTTCGGATAAATCCGCGCGCTCAAAATCCGCCTTGGCAAGATCGGCGCGTTGCAAATTGGCGTGGCGGAAATCAAGGCGGAAATCCTGTGCCTGTTCATAGGCGCGGCGTTCTACGCTGCGCTCTTTGATAACCGACAGGGCGGCACGGACATCGGAGCGCAGGGTGATAAAGGCCTCCGGATCAAATTCCGTGATCTCCACCGGTTCGCCCGCAATGGCGTTTTCGCGGATATAGGCGCACAGGGTCTGCATCACCGGAATATGATCCTTTTCCGAGGCGCGGCTGATGCGTTGCAGGGCATAAATCGCGCCGAGGCGCACCTCGATATTCGCCCGTGTCTCCTCCAGTGTGACCGGCGCGCCGTCCTGATTTTCCGCCCTGACCTTCACGGTTTTATCGGTGCCGAGCTGTTCCACCGCGCGGGTAAACAGGTCGGAAAAATTACGGTCCTCGACCAGCGCCGCCTGTTTTTCCGCTGTCTCCGCCTGCCACCCCAGCACCCAGGACCGGTAAACCACAAACGGCGCGCCCACCACCGCCACCAGAAACAGACCGAGATCACGGACACCCTTATAGTCCTCGCCTTCGGAGGCCCCGGTAACCGTCAACAACTCCCACATCTGACCTGTCAGCGTGCCGGTCAGCAGACCATAAAAGTAAAACAGAACCAACGCGATGCCCCGAAGAACCCAAAGCTCGTATGACAGGGTTGTCAGTGCGTTCCGGATACGATCATATGTTTCTTCCACGCTCATCCCGCGCAGCATGGAGCAGGACCGTTTGCGGGGCAAGCGCTACCGTCCGTCCGTGCAGCGCACAACCGGTCAGGGGCTTCCCCGCGTGCCGTGCGGCTTCAGCGTGCTGTCCGGTCCAGAAATCCGTCGGTTTGCGTAAAAAAGGCCTCCGGCTGCTCCGCATGAAGCCAATGCCCCGCGCCCTCGACGGTCGCGTATTCAACCCTCGGGAACAGCGCGAAAATCCCCGCTTTATGCTGATCCTGCACATAGGGACTGTTGCCGCCGCGGACAAACAGAACCGGCCCGTCATAGCGCGCACCGGCGGGCATCTGCGGCCAACCGGTCATCTGCGGTAATGCGCGGTACAGCACATCCAGATTGGGTTTCCAGCGCGCGGTGCCCTCGCTGACACTTAGATTTTGCAGGAAAAATGCCCGCATTGCCGCATCCGGCACGGCGGCGCTCAACAGGCGGTCCGCCTCTGACCGGCGGGTCACGCCGTCCAGCGGGGTTTCGCGCATCGCATTGATTTCAATGCTGTAATCATGATCATAGGCCACGGGCGCAATATCCGCGACAGTCAAAGACGCCAATAATTCAGGATGCTGAAGCGCCAGAACCATCGCCGCCTTACCGCCCATGGAATGCCCCAGAATATGCGCATGACCATGGCATTCCGTCCGGATGACAGCGGCCAGATCCTCCGCCATGGCGTCATAATCCATGACATCATGCCATGGAGATGCACCGTGATTGCGCATATCCACGCTGATGATACGTCGTTTTTTCGAATAAGCGCGGGCCAGGGTGCCGAAGTTGCGTCCCTGTCCCAAAAACCCGTGCGCAATCAGAAGCGGCGCGCCGGGTCTGTCCGTACCGGCCCTGACCTGCGCTGTATGAAGGGAAATTGCCATAGCATCAGCTTATAACAGCGGTGCTGTGCCGTCCACGGCTCTATAGTTTTAAGCGGTCCCGCAGCGCACTTCCGGCAATGCCGCCGGATTTGTTCACCTGTGCCGGAATGGATTTATACGCTTTATTGGCCGAGGATGCGACCTCACTCAATTTCAGTTTGGGCCGGAACGCATATCCTGCCTGACCATGGCGTGCCCATGCGCGCACGGAGGCCACACTTTTGACCAGCTTTTTACCCTTGAAAATTTCAATGACGGCAACGCGCGGCAGCTCGTGACGGGAGACGACTCTGATGCCCCCGTCGGAATAGTCATAAATTTCAACTTCCTGTTGATCAATATAAGCCGTCAGACCCTGCACAAAGCGGCGGTCATGTGCACGAAAATCAACCTTGTTTATTCCTATATTCGCTTTGGCTGGACGCTCACGTTTTCCGAACATGCTTGAATTCTCTGTAATTCGTGCCTTTTTAAGTATCGTCACAGCTATTTTATACGGTGATGACTTGATAAAACTCTAATGCGGCAGGGTATCCGGAAAAAATCGGATTAAAAATTGGTGACATACGCTACTGTGATAGACGCGTCAGCCGTCTGGCATATCGGGATCAAATGCAGAAACAAGTGCATTTTGTACGGATTATCGATATAAATTACACTATCCTACGGAGCAGGACATATGCAAAATCAGATGGATAACAGTGCAAAAACAGCCCGTGAGCGTATGGACGCCGACCGCAGCCGGGGTCAGGGTGCTGGCGGTTTGCCGCTCAGCTCAATCCGCAACCGGTTCATTGAACTCTTCGGGTTGGCACTCTGGATTGCACTTGCAGTCGGCCTTCTCATCACGTTTTGGCAATTGATCACACTGCAGATCCTGACTGCGGCCATGACAGTGATGACGACCGTTATTTCCGTAGGTGCCGGTTTTGTCGTGCTGGATATCCGGGAAAGATTGATCGCAAAATCCTGAATTGGATTAAACAGATATGGCTGTTTTGATCAAATACGCACCAATCATTGCGATGGTCCTTTATGCGTGGTTTAAAATGCGCAGTGCCGAACGTGCAATGCTGCGGGATTTGGACAATAAATCCAAACGCCTGGCGGAAGGGCCGCTCTTGGATGTTATTCAGAGATTTCGCGGGGCTATCGGCATCAATGCCTTGCAGGTTGATGTTTACGACATCGAACCGATCAATGGCCTGGCCGCTCCGGACGGGCGGATTTTCCTGACCCGAGGTCTGATCGACAAGTACCGCGAGGGTGTTTTTACCAGCGCGGAACTCGCCGCCGTCATTGCCCATGAAATTGGACATCTTTCGCTCGGCCATCATGCAAGGCGGCAAAAGGCCTGGCGCATTGAGACCGCCGCCCGCGCCGCGGCATCGGCCTTTCTGCCCGCCGCCCTTCGCGGTTTGAACGGATACATCGCGGGGTTTATAGGTCGGCTTTTGCACATGCGGCTCAGCCGGACCGACGAATATCAGGCGGATGCCTTTGCGGTTGCACTGATGCGCAGGTCAGGCCTTGACCCTGCGGCAAGTATAAGCCTGTTGCAAAAGCTTGATAAACTCGTGGAAGGTCGGGGGACGCCGATTTCATGGCTGGCCAGCCATCCGCCTATGAAAAAGCGTATCGCGGCCATTGAACGGGCAATTGATAGCGTGTCCTAGACCTGTGCGCCCTGCTGATCTATAGCCGTGAAAATGTATTCAGAGCATGACGTCATCAAGCCTGTCTGTCCGCATTTCGGACTTTGCGGGGGCTGCACATTGCAGGACCGCACAGAAAAGTCGGTTGCGGCATGGAAACGTAATAAAGTTGCGCGGGCTTTACGGAATGCTGGACTTGAAACGCATATAGAAGAGACACTCACAGTGCCGGCCTCGGACCGCAGGCGGGTCAAATTTGCCTTCCAGCGCACCAAAAAAGGCTCTTTGCTGGGCTTTTACAGTCCCCGTTCGCATACGATCATCCCCGTGCCTGATTGTAAAATTGCACATCCCGCAATTCTTGCCGCGATACCTGAACTCTCCGGCCTGCTCAGAGCGGGTGCGCCGCGTAAACGGGCCCTGGCAGTCACTGTCACGTTGAGCGATGCGGGGCTTGATGTCTTCGTAGCTGACGGCAAAGAGCCGGATCTGGTACTGCAGGAAACATTGGGCCTGGCCGCGCAAAATATGGATTTGGCGCGGCTGGTCTGGAACGGGGAACCGGTTGCGCAGGCCCGTCCGCCCGCACATCACTTCGGAAACGCGCGGGTTGTTCCGCCACCCGGTGCTTTCCTTCAGGCATCGGCGGCCGGTGAAGCCATATTGCTGGAGACGGTAAAACGCGCAACGACGGGTGCAAAGACGGTTATTGATCTGTTCGCCGGATGCGGTGCGTTTTCTCTGCCGCTGGCGGAAAATGCCGATATCACAGCAGTCGAAGGGAATGCGGAGATGACCGCCGCGCTTGATGCGGGCCGGCGCAGAGCCGGAGGATTACACACAGTCACAGCGATCACACGTGATCTGTTCCGCAGGCCTATGAATGTTCAGGAGCTGAACCGGTTTGACGCTGTTGTCTTTGATCCTCCGCGTGCCGGTGCAAAAGTGCAGGTAAGAGAGATTGCGCGCTCTGATGTGCCGGTGCTTGCCGGTATCTCCTGTATGCCGGATAGCTTTGCGCGCGATGCCGCCATTCTTGCCGCAGGCGGGTACAGCCTCGAATGTGTGACCCCTGTTGATCAGTTCCGCTGGTCTGATCATGTCGAACTGTCAGGCATTTTCCGCAAAACATAACATCCGTCGTCGCTTGTGTTCAAAAGTGCAGGCGGCGTATCTGCATTCAATATTTCACAACCGGAAAAGAGATCATGGGAATTAACAGCGAAAGCGATGTCACTGCTGAACTCCAAATCGGCCCGACAACCACAGGTGGTGTGCGGTTGTTCGTGAAAACCGACCTGTTTGAAGTTCCGATGGACTTTGACCCTGATGAGGCGGAGGAAATCGCTGAAGAATTGCGAAGCGCGGCGGCACTGGCACGTCAGCAGAAAAAGAAATCCCGTAAAAATTAACACTTGTCCCCTTTTGGAACATTCGCTTTACAAAGAGGGATTTCTCCCTCTAATAGTATTCAGATCGTCTGTAAAAAATAAAATCATGCCAGCGGCTTAGAAGGTGCGGGGCAAACTGGCCCGCATAGTGCAATCAGAACGGTTGTCGCGTATTCAGTGGAATTAGGACCGTGGGTTTACCGACAGTCCAGTGTAATATCATTTTCGGGGAACACGCAGCAACAAAGTTTACTCCCGCATATAAGGGTGTGCTGTATGGAGACTTCGGATCAGGTGGCTATAGCAGCGAAAATATCTGCCGCGATCTGGATATGGGATCCGGATCGGCGAAGAATAATATGGGCAGATGACGCCGGGTTGGCGTTTTGGGGTGAAGAAAGCCTGGTTGATCTTGTAGAACGGGATTTTGCGCCATTTGATGAAGCCGTTCATGATTTCGGCGAGCTGATCCGCGCAGTGCTGACCCGCAAAAGCGGTAAAGTCCGTGCTCGTATGATTTTGGCACCCCATGGTCTGCCTGTTCGCGTAGATTGCCGGGCGCAACGCATTGATCTTTCCGACGGTCGCCCCGGTTTACGTATCGAGGCAGTGCCGGCTCCTGTCGGTGAAGAGGCGGAAATTGACCGTCTGAGAGAAATCATAGACCGGATTCCGACCGCATTATCGCTCTTTGCCGAAGATGGCACTCTACTGATGCAAAACCCCGCTGCGGAACACAGTTTCGGCCCGGAGCTGCAAAATCTGTCGCGCCGGTTCGGAAGTCGCACAACCACCCGCGATGCATTGCGGTTTCTGCTGGTGAACGGATCCTATAGTCAGGCGGTCGAGCTGCATACGCGCGTCGGGGTCCGGCGCCATCGTGTGACGATGCGTAGAATGCATGACCCTATGACAGCGGATCTATCTGCCATTGCCTTTTTTACTGATATCGATGACCGCGCGGAAACGGCTTTTGCCACCGGAAACATTACGGCCCTGCAGGATATGGAGCACCTGTCCATCCAGGAAGAGACGGAAGAGAGTGCGATTGTTTTCGATGATGCTTTTAAAGTGCTGCATCTGGGCGTTTCGGCAAATGCAATTCTTCAAAATACGGCACCGGAACGGCGTTCCAATATTGCAACCCTCTTTCCCGGCAACCGGAAAGTCATTGCAGGCGCTTTAACCCGGATGCGGGACGGGCAATTGGATCATGCCGATCTGCGCCTGACCTTATATGACCCGGGCGGACACAAACATCCTGTACAAATGAGTGTCCGTCGGGGCGAATGGCATAAAGCCGCCGCCTGGATCGGGACGCTTGCGAGTGAAGCGGCGGTGACGCCGCCGCTATCCGTACAACCGCCGATCAGCAACAGCAATACTCCGCCGGATCGCGCGTTGCAGGCGCTTGGCGTTGGCGTTGTTACACTGACCCGGGATGGCCTTGTCGAGGCATTGGACCCGGCTGCTGCTACACTTTTCGGCGCTGAGAGCAATACCCTGACCGGTAAACCGTTTGACACGGATTTGGACGATACATCGGCACAGGCATTCCGTAATGCGCTGTCCTTGGCGGAGCAGAATACCGACCCCCAGCCGTTCCTGATGGAACGCAAATCCGAGCATGACAAATCCGTCCAAACTTTTCGGGCGGCCATAACTGCGCTGAACCAGGACCAGACGTCCCCGCTGACTCTGACCTTTACGGAAGTCAAATACGGCAGCAGCGACAGCGGATCCGGCAGGTCGGAAGCCATCGCCCGTGCCAGTCATGAGCTTCGCACTCCGTTGAATGCGATTATCGGTTTTACACAGGTCATGTTGCATGATCCAGATACCATAAGATCCGACACCTATCGCGATTATCTCAAAGACATTCATGACAGCGGGCAATACATGGCGCGTCTTGTTCAGGACATGCTGGACATGCGCCGCATAGAGGCAAGCGCCCTGTCATTAGACTTTGCTCCTGTCAATCTCGGTAATCTGATCCAACGTATTGCCAGAGAGTTGGAGGGCATTGCCAAATCCCGCGATGTCATGATCACTATATCTGTTGAAAAATCACTGCCCGTGCTGGCTGCTGATGCACATACGTTGCGCCAGGCGCTGACCAACCTGATCGGTAATGCGGTAAAATTCACGACCGATGCGGTAAATGTATCTGCGGTCAAACACAGTTCGGGTGCCGTACGTATCGACGTAACAGATAACGGTGTCGGCATGACACCCGATGAAATTGAGCATGCCCTGCAACCTTATGGTCAGGGGCGCGGGAGCAGCAGCAAGTTTGGCGGCGCCGGCATGGGCCTTCCATTGGCCAAAGGCTTTATTGAAGCAAACGGTGGCACGTTTGAAATCGTATCGCGTAAAAACGAAGGTACGAATGTGCGTATAATATTCTTGTTAAATAATTTAAGTAATTAATTGATATAAATTAATCATTAAAATTTACTATACAATGTATGAAGTCGGGAAAAATTATTTATTAAACATAGAATATAGCATTTTGTTAAGTCAGTATAGCTAATCTCCTTGCATCTTAGCGGAATAGCTAGGTGTTTAAAAAACGGAGAGAGACTATGCGCAAATTTTTCGCTTCTTTTGCAAAGGACGAGTCAGGTGCAACGGCTATTGAATACGGCCTGATCGCTGCCCTGCTCAGCGTTGCCATCATCGGTACAGTCGGCCTGGTTGGTGACAACCTCGAGAAGACCTACAAGACGGTTTCCGACGAGCTTAAAGCTGCCAACACAGCACCTTAATTTTCTGACAGAAAAAGCATCCGGTTTTATCAGGATTGCTATATTTGTTGCTTTCAAGCCGCGAAAACGTTCGCGGCTTGAATTGTATGTAAAATTTACATTGTTCAGGCCGGTGGAGACACAACAATGATTGCATCGCTTCCATTATACGCCTTTCCATTATGTATGATTGTCGCGGCAATATCCGATTTAAAACGGTTTATTATCCCGAACACGATTTCTATTTGTCTGACCGTAGCTTTCTTTATCACGTTTGCAGTCTCCGGCCTTGATTGGCATATCCTTTTGAATCACGTTTCTACTGGTGTTCTGACACTTCTGGCCGGAATGTTACTCTGGAGTTTGGGGGTTTTCGGTGGCGGTGATGCAAAATTACTTGCAGCAACCGGATTGTGGCTTGGTTGGCCGGTATTCGGTACGGCAATCGCGGTGATTGCCGTTATCGGCGGAGCCATGGCTTTGCTGATCATATTAATACGGAAGGTGCTGTACTTCTTTCCGCAAATCGCCGCAAAATCGTTGGTATTGTCAAAGATTGCATCTGCAGAAAAACCGTATTTGCCATATGGTGTCGCCATTGCAATGGGATCTCTTTACGTATGCCATGAAAGCCCTCTTTTCACAGCTTTCCTGACTCCAGACCCTCACTAATCCGAAACGACACCCTGTTCCGCAGATTCGATGTGGAACGCTGCGGCCATTAGTGCTTTAGCATAATCTGTTTGCGGATTTTCAAATACCGCTTCACCGACACCCTGCTCAACAATTTCACCATTGCGCATCACAAGCACACGATGAGAGAGCGCACGCACGACCTTCAGATCATGGCTAATGAATATGTAAGCCAGCTTATACCGCATCTGCAGATCGCGTAGCAGATCAACGATCTGGGATTGGACCGACATATCCAGGGCAGACGTCGGCTCGTCCAGCACCACAAGCTTCGGTTTCAGGGCCATGGCACGGGCGATGGCAATCCGCTGACGCTGACCGCCGGAAAACTCGTGCGGATAGCGGTCCATCATCTCCGGTTCAAGACCGACCTCCACCAGAGCATCGGCAATCACTTTGCGGCGGTCTCCGGTTTCGCCGTCAATCCGGTGAACCTGCAGACCCTCACCGATGATCTGAGCGACGGACATGCGCGGTGACAATGAACCGTAGGGGTCCTGAAAAACAACCTGCATATCGCGGCGCAAGGGGCGCAGTTTACGCTGGTTCAGTTTCTGAATATCCCGCCCGAAAAAAACGATCCGCCCATCCGAGCTGATCAGGCGCATCAGGGCCAGACCCAGGGTCGTTTTGCCGGAACCGGACTCGCCCACAACACCGAGGGTTTCTCCGGCCCGTACCTGACAGGAAATATCCTGAACCGCTTTGACATGTCCGACAGTGCGCCGGAAAAAACCCTTTTTTATCGGGAACCAGACTTTGACGTTTTCACCCTCGATAACCGGTTTGCTTTGCGGATCGGGGACAGGTTGCGGCAGGCCGGTCGGTTCCGCATTCAGCAACATGCGGGTATAGTCATGATCGGGGGCAGCAAACAGCTTCCAGGTTGCACCGTGCTCGACAACCTGACCGTCTTTCATAACATAGACGCGGTCAGCAATCTTGCGCACGATGGACAGATCATGGGTGATAAATAGCATCCCCATGCCCATTTCGCGCTTCAGACCGGCCAGAAGTTCCAGTATCTGCGCCTGTACCGTCACATCCAGTGCGGTTGTCGGCTCGTCTGCAATCAGCAGCTCAGGCCCGTTCGCGAGCGCCATGGCGATCATCACCCGCTGACGCTGTCCGCCTGAAAGCTGATGCGGATAAGCACCGAGACGGG
>CALFWP010000058.1 GCA_937927905.1 uncultured Neomegalonema sp. | reverse complement strand
GGGCTGTTTTTTACCATTGTTTCAATGGCGTTCCTTCATGCGCCGAGTGTCTCGATGAAGGCGCTGCCTTTCGTGATGCTACTTGCCGCAATGTCTGCTTATATGATCCTGGCGCGGTCAAGCGAACTTGTTGCCGCCTTTGCCTCCGGCCTGTCATTCTGGGGCATGGCACGGCCCGGCATATTCGCAGCGGCTATGATCGGGCTGGTTGCGATTGCGGTGTATGCTCCGCTTGCTTCTGTCGCACTCAGTATCTATGAGCGGCTTGACGCAAAGCATTTTCAGGGCCGCGGCACACTGTTTTCAGTATCAAGTGAAGGGTTGTGGCTGCGTGAAAGTGACGGTGTCACCCGTACCGTGATCCGTGCGGCGCAGACCAATGAAGATCTCACTGAATTGCGTGAGGCAACGTTCCTCCGCTTCGGACAGGAGGATGAGCTGCTGGAGCGTATAGATACGCCTGTTGCAATTCTGTCGGGAGATCACTGGATGCTGACGGGAGCAACGGTCCGCATCGTCCAGAAAGACACATCCGTGCCGCCGAATGAAAAGACTGTTCCCTTCCTGAAACTGCAAACACGGCTGACGGCAAAGGAAATTCAGAACAGTATCGCCATGCCGGACACAATTTCTTTCTGGCAGATGCCCGGGGTCATAAAAGGTATGGAGGAAGCCGGATTTTCCGCGCGGCGGCATAAGGCGCATTTTCATGCAATGCTGGCCTTGCCGGTCCTGCTGGGCGCGATGACGCTGATTGCCGCATCCTTTGCCATCCGTCCGCCGCGCTTCGCAAGTTTCGGGCGTATTGCGTTGGGTTGCGCTTTGACAGGCTTTGGATTCTATTTCATGAGTGATGTAAGTATGGCACTTGGCGCATCAGGGGCGGCACCGGCTGCATTGGGTGCGTGGGGACCGGCTTTCGGGGCCGGTTTCCTGGGGTTGGCGTTGTCTATTCATTTTAGGGAAGTCTGAGATGGCACATTCCGGTCTGCCGTATTTTCCGGGTCTGGTATTTGGCCTGGTTATTTCCCTCTGGATCACGCCGGTTCCGGCACAAGACAACGGCAACCGCGATTTTCCCGGACTTGATGCGATTGATACCGAAGAGCAGCTGGTCATCGTCGCAGATGAAGTCACCTATGATGCCGAAACCTCCACAGCCCGTGCCGTCGGGCAGGCGGAGGCCTATTACGGCCCGCGTATTCTGGCCGCCGATAGTCTGGAATATGACGAGGCGTCGGGCCGTGTGCGTGCCACCGGTGCGGTTGCCTTGCGCAATGATGACGGCACGTATCTGTTCGCGGATGCTGCGGATCTGGACATCACTTTTGCCGATGGTACGGTCAGACAGCCCCGCGCTCTGATCGCAGGCGGTGCACGGTTTGCCGCCGTTGAAGGGCGGCGGGTGGATGACCGTTATACGGTTTTGTCCAAGGCTGTTTATAGCCCTTGCGAAGTTTGTTTCGATGACCCCACCCCTTTGTGGCGCGTGCGGGCTGCGAAGGTCATCCATGATGAACAGACCCGCGATGTTATCTATGAAGGGGCAACCTTTGAGGTCGAAGGCGTGCCCGTGGCTTACCTGCCGTATTTCAGGCATCCCGATCCTTCGGTAGAGCGCAGAACCGGCTTTCTGCCGCCTCTGTTCGGCGAGGACAGTACGATCGGATATTCGGTTAAGTTGCCATATTTTATCGAATTATCACCCTGGCGGGACCTGACTATCACGCCCTTTATCACCTCCAGTGACGGGCCATTGCTTGAGGCGGAATACAGGGCGGCCACCGAAAACGGTTTTTACCGTTTATGGGGCAGCGGCATCCGGAACACGCAGGTATCCGATGCGGATAATTTTCGCGGGGCCGTGAATGGTGAGGGACGGTTTTCTTTGGGCGGTGATCTGGGTTGGGGGTTCGATTTGAATCTTGCCTCTGATGACACCTTTCTGCGCCGGTATAACTATTCCGATAACGACCGTGTGACGAACAGACTGTTCGCGGTGCAGGAAAATGAACGCCTGTTTGCCGAGGCGAATGCGTATTATTTTCAGAGTTTCCGCGAGGATGAGGACAGCGAAACGATCCCCTTCGCTTTGCCGGAATTGCGTTTACGGTACCGCGCGCTGGAGGATCCGGTGCTCGGCATTGCCACCGCGACGGCGGATCTTTTGCATTTGCAAAGAGAGCAGGGGCGTGACGTTTCCAGAGCGTCGGGCGGTGTAACATGGGAGCGGCAATTCGTCTCCGATACGGGTGTCGTGGTGACGCCTTTTGCGGGGGCACGGGGGGATGTTTTTCTGACCAATGATGACCCGCTCATAGAAGAAAGCCCGCAGGCCAGGCTTGATGTGCGTGCGGGCCTTGATGTTCGGATGCCGTTTATCGCCGTAAATGACCTGGGAACACATATTCTTGAACCTGTTGTGCAGCTTGTCGTCGCACCGAACCAGAGCAATCAGGATCAGTTTCCGAATGAGGACAGCCTTGATCTGAATTTTGATGAAACGATCCTGCTGACCGGTGAATCCCGTTTTGCCGGGCTTGACAGGATCGAGTCCGGCACCCGCCTTAATACAGGGATCCGGTATGATTTTACCGCCGAAAACGGCTTTGGTGTCGAGGCCGCTTACGGGCGTGTTTTCAGAACACGGGATAACACCGATTTTAGCGCCACATCGGGTCTGAGCAATGCCGAGAGTGATCACGTGGGGGCTTTGCGTCTGAAATTTGATCCCTATTTCGATGTGACAGCGCGTGTCAGAGCAAGCGATGAAGACCTGAATCTTGAACGTGCGGAGGTTTATGCCCGCGCATCCTATGGTGCATTTTCTGCAGTGGGCACATACGTGCGCATCGGTGAAGATGCCCTCAGCGGCTTTACTGAAGACCGCGAGGAAGCATCCGCACAGGGTATTGTGCGTGTGACAGAAGAATTTTCTGCATATGCCGGGGGACGCCGTGATCTGCAGAATGACCGCCTGGTAGAGGCGGATGGCGGTATTACGTTTGAAAATGAATGCTGCTTTATTGATTTTTCGGTTTCCCGTCGCTTTAACGAAGACAGGGATGCCAATGACGGAACAGATTTTGGCCTTACTTTGAGGTTGAAAAGCCTTGGTGCATAACGCATTGGAAAGATCAGCTAAAGCTGTGCGTAACGGGCCCTTGGAGGATAAGACAATGGCATTTCATTCCGGCGTCCGCCGTCTTGTAATTTCGTCGGTACTGTCTTCGCTTGTTTTATCCGGAGCGATGCTTGCAGGGCCGGATCATGCGGTTGCGCAAAGTTTCGCGCCGGTCGCCGTTGTAAATGATGACATCATCACCGGTTATGATCTTCAACAGCGTATGCGGCTGATACAGTTGACGACGGGCAATAAGCCGGACGAGGAAGCGGCACTGGATGCGCTGATCGAGGACATCCTGCGATTGCAGGCCGCAAAACGCGTTGGCATTGATCCCGGTCCGGACGAAGTCAAATCAGGCTTCGATGAAGTGTCGCGCAGCAACAACCGTGATCCTGATCGCATGCGCTCCGGCCTTTTGTCCGAGGGGGTCGCACTCGAAACGCTGGACAGTCAGATCAAATCCGAGGTCGCGTGGCGTCAGCTGATCCTCAGGCGCTTCGGAAACAGAGTCCGGATATCCGAAAATGAAATCGACGCAATGGTCGTTCCGAAAAGCGGTGCCAAACCCGGGGAAACAGAATACCTTCTTGCTGAAATACGCTTACCGGTTTCTGCCGGTGGTGAGCAGGCGGCGCGACAGGCCGCCCAGAAGATTATCGCGCGGTTGGGGCAGGGGGAACGTTTTTCTGTTGTCGCGCGGGAGGTGAGTAACGGTCCGACGGCCCAGGCGGGCGGTGATCTCGGCTGGGTCGCGAAAAGCGGTCTTTCTGCTGCCGCATTACCGGTTGTTGCGGCGATGAATGTGGACCGCGTATCCGCCCCCTTTACCGATGGCGGTGATGTTGTGCTTTACGGATTAAGGGACAGTCGTGAAGCGGGCACGTCGGGTAAAACAGTCTATAATCTTGCGCAATTGGTCGTTGGTGTTTCCGCCGGTGCATCCCAGCAGGAGGCGGATGCGGCGCTGGCACGGGCCAATGCTGCCCGTGCTCAGGTTAATACATGTGCCGATGTCAAAGCTGCAGCTGCGCAATATCTGAGCATATCGGGCGATCTGGGTGATCTGGAGCTGTCCAAAATGCCCGGGCCGGTTCGTGAGGTCGTGGCCGGACTTGAACCTGGCGATAAAACACAGGCCGTGCGGTCCAATGACGGTTTTCACATTATTGTTGTGTGTGACAAGAAATCAGAAGGACCCTCTGGAGACGCGCTGCGCGCGCGGGCCGGAAATCAGCTGCGCTCACAGCGTCTTGAGCAATATGCGCGCGGACTGCTGCGCGAGTTAAAACGCGAAGCCGTGATTGACCGCCGGTGAGTTTACCCCTCGCGGTCACAATCGGTGATCCCGCCGGCATCGGCGGGGAAATCACGCTTGCGGCGTGGCTGAAGCGCCCTTTGCAGGGTCGTGCATTTTATATGATAGGTGATGCGGATCATATGGCGGCTGTTGCGGATGCAATCGGTTCCACCTGCCGGATCGTAAAGATTGATGCGCCCTGCGATGCTGCGGATGTATTCTGTGAAGCCCTGCCGGTGTTGCACCGTCCTTTGATGGTAAAACAGACGGCGGGCCGGCCTGAACCTGAAAATGCGGAGGCGGTGATCCAGTCGATCAGCCTGGCCGTACACCATGTGCAAACGGGACAGGCGGCAGGTCTGGTCACTAACCCGATTAATAAAAAAGCGCTTTATGACGGGGCCGGTTTCGTCTTTCCCGGTCACACTGAGTTTCTGGGTGATCTGGCGGGCGTAAGGCGCACTGTTATGATGCTTGCGTCACCGGTATTGCGGGTTGTGCCTGTTACGGTTCATGTGTCCTTGCGCATGGCCTGCGAGCAGCTTTCACAGCAGGCGATCGTTGAAACGGCCTGTATACTGGACGCTGACCTGAAACGTTTTTTTGGTCTCGAGGCTCCCGTTATCGCCGTCAGCGGCCTCAACCCCCATGCCGGAGAGGGCGGGACCATGGGCCATGAAGAGCAGGAGATTATTCAGCCTGCCATTGAATGTCTTAAACGCAAGGGGATAAGGGTGAAGGGCCCGCTGCCTGCGGATACAATGTTTCATGATGCGGCGCGGGCGCAATATGATGCCGCCTTATGCATGTATCATGATCAGGCGCTTATCCCGCTGAAAGCACTGGATTTTGCCAGGGGGGTCAATGTCACATTGGGCCTGCCTTTTATCCGGACATCGCCGGATCATGGCACAGCTTACGATATTGCCGGAACCGGCAAGGCGGATCCAGACAGCCTGATTGAAGCCCTGCGGCTTGCGTCACGCATGGCAGAGGCTGTTGCCTGAAATGCGTGTTGCTTCTGATGGTCTGCCGCCGTTGTCCGAGGTGCTTCAAACCCATGGTTTGCAACCGAAAAAGGCACTGGGACAAAACTTCCTGCTCGATCTGAACATTACCGGCAGGATTGCGAAACTGGCTGGTGATCTGAGCGGGTGCGATGTTGTCGAGATCGGCCCGGGACCGGGCGGCTTGACGCGGGCGTTGCTGGCTGCAGGTGCACGCAGGGTCGTGGCTATCGAACGGGATACGCGGTGTCTACCTGCATTGGAAAACATTGCGGCGCATTGGCCTGGGCGGTTACAGGTGATTGAAGCCGATGCTCTGACAGTTGACTTTATCGGATTGGTGGAACCCGGTGCACGGATTGTTGCGAATTTGCCCTACAATGTCGGCACGGAATTGCTGATCCGCTGGTTAAGCTGTGAGGGCTGGCCGCCACACTGGTCATCCCTGACGCTTATGTTTCAGCGTGAAGTGGCGCAGCGGATTGTCGCGCAAACGGGCGATAAGGCTTACGGGCGGTTGTCGGTTCTGGCCGGATGGCGGTGCAACGCCCGCATCCTGTTTGATTTACCGCCGCAGGCTTTTACCCCGCCTCCGAAGGTGTTCAGCTCGGTGGTGTCTTTAACGCCGAGATCCGTCATTGAACATGTTCCGCTCGATGCATTGCAAAGCATAACGGCAGCTGCCTTCGGACAACGGCGTAAGATGCTGAGGCGCAGCCTGTCTTCACTCGGCGGTGAAGATTTGTTGCAGGATGCCGGAATAGTCCCGACTTTGCGCGGTGAAGCCCTGGGAATAAGTGATTTTTGCGCATTGGCCCGTGCGCTTGAAGCGCGCAATCCGTGAATTGAAGATGCCGTCATCTGTTCAGATAACCGCTATGTTTAATTTGCGGTCATAGGGCGATTGCGTTTTTTGGGGAGTGCGAGCTTTCCGCTGAACGTCGTGATCCGGATATAGATTTCCGCCAGAATAATATTCGGCACCCAACAGGCCCAGCTTATGAACACTGTCCATTCAGCGACGGTAAACCCGTCCGCCGGACCACCCCACAGCAAGGGCCGGACTGTCACAACCGCCAGTGTCGTCGCATAGCTTCGGATCATCCAGATACGGTGGGACGGGATATTTTTGGATCGTCCTTTGCTATAGGCAATGGATGTGGTCACAAACCAGACAATCCCTAAAATAGCAAAACCCATTTGTGCACCCAAACCGGCGCGGTTCGCGGTCGCAAGCAGGATGCCCGTCACACTGCTGATCCAGATACATATGCAATAGATATCCCCGAGAACCCGGTGTGATCCGATGCTCTTTTTACGCAAGTAGGGATTAAAGGCGATTAATCCGATCACAAGAGCGGGAACGGCTGTCACGGCATGAATGATCAGCATAGCAAAGCTGGCCCTTGGCATGCCGGGGAGGGCTTCCGATGATCCGTGCAGCATCGGTATAACCACAAATACGACGTAGCAGAACGTGACAAACACACAAAAATGCAACGTTATAAAAAACGCGTTGCAGAATGCTCTCCAAAGTTCCTGAACATCAAAAGCCGATGCGGTTGAAGAGGGCGTGGTATCGGATCTGTTCACCATAAAGGCACTTTACAGTTCGGGTGCTTAAAGAATCCCAAACTACAAAAAATTCCCCGGGTATTTTTACGGAATGATATTTTATGAACAGCAATAGGGCGGCAGGGATTGTGCCGTGCGGGCTGTATAAATTAACTAAAAAATTTCAATTAAACTTATGTAATTTATAGGTATTTGTCTCTGTTACGGGCAAGGTTCGCTTAACGGATTTTGGGTTAATTTCGTTTTGTCAAATGTACGTAGGATTGCCCCCCTCAGAATTTGACATTCTTCCGTTGTGGTCCCGGCGCCGCCCCAGTTTTGCCGGGACCACATCACCTGGTTGCTTTCATAAATATTACAATCTGTGGATCGTGACTTCCTTACCGCAGATATCCTGTGCGATGGTGCAAAGGTGCTTGTGATGTGTCAGATAAACGGTCTGGCCATGATGAGACAGGGCTTGCAACTGCTGGAAGGCTGCCGCGCTGCGTTTATCGTCAAACGTTTCAAGAATATCATCCGCAATCAGCGGCAGTGGTCCTGTACGCGCACAAAAATCCTCATATCCTGCAAGGCGTAAGGCGAAATAGAGCTGGTGCCTTGTGCCGGTTGACATTGCATCCGCAGCGATTGAGGCGCCGGTATCCGAGCGGATTGCCAGTAAACTTTCTGCATTGCCATCCGGTTGGGTCACGAGCCTGTCATATGTTCCGCCGGTGAGGGTCCGGAATGCTTTTGCTGTGCTCGTCATCATCGCGCTGCGGTGCCGTTCACGGTAGAGATAAAGCGCGCGTTCCGCTGCCTTAATACCCAGACTGAGCCGCAAATGAGCTTCGGCCTTTTCCTGAATGTCGAGAAGGAGTGTGGTGCGCTGTTCCTCGATCCGGGCAACGCCGGCATCTCCTCCGACGTCTTCAAATGCGCTATTGGCCTTTTCATAGGCAATAATGGTATTTTCCCGGGATTTGTCTGCGTCGTCCAGAGTGCCGCTTAGTGTATTCAGGGACCGACTGACTGTATCCTCTGACGTCTCATCCAGCATTCTTGCCGCATCTGCTACGGAGTCGCAGGAGAGCAAAGCGGTAAGTGCCTTTTCCTGGGAAGAGATTTTTTCAAGAAGCCCGGATCGTTCTTCCGATTTTGTAAGTGCTTCTGTCAGCGTATCCGCGGACTGAATCGCAAGGCTTTCCGGATAGCGTTTTGCGATTTCCGCGATACGGCTGTTGATACCGGATATCCGGCTAATGGTTTCGTCCAGTTTGTTTTGGTGTCGTTGTTTATCAGTCAGCAGGGCGTTTCGCGTGTCATTGGTGCGATGTGCCGTGTCAGCGCGTTCTTTTAGCCTGATATAGCGTGTGCCGGGATCTGCGGCTGTGTTTTCCGGAGGGGCAGGGGCGATTTCCTCCAGTTCCGCCTGAAATCTCCGGATGTTCTGTTTCATGCCCTCAATACGGCGTGCCAGGTCATTGCGGGTTGAGAGAAGGGCGGGCAAGGCGCGCAGCGGTTCAAGCAGGGCGTAGACCTGTGCGGGGCTTTTCCGGTGCAGCCACGTCTCCGATACGGCACTGTCCCAGTTCTGTTGCCATGTTTTAAGGCCCTCTGAGGCGTCATCAAGCTGTTGTTTGCGTTTTGCTTCATTCGATTTGGCAGTGTCGAGGGTGTTTTTGTGGAGTTCGTATTGCTGCGCGCTTTTATTTGCGCGTTCGATCAGGCCGTCACAATGATCCAGCAGGTGTTGCAGTGTCCGTTCGTCATATCCTGTGATCCCGCCCGTGCTGAGTGCGGCGAGAAGCGTTTGCTTTGCGTGGTTTTCGTTTTCGAGAGCTATGGCGTGTTCATCCGCTGCTGCGCGTTCCTGCCGGATTTTATCAAGCGCGTGATCATATTTTTTGAGCCAATCGGGAAGATCGAGCGGGTCGAAACCGGCGGGAAGGCCCATCGCAAGAAACGTCTGTGACATGTTTGCGCGTTCCTGCCGGATGCGTGTTGTCAGGGTTTCTTCCTCAAGTTTTTGCGCGTTGCTTTCCGCCTTAAGTCCTGCGCGCGCCTGTTCCAGTTCACGCAGTTGCGCCAGCCGGTCACTATGGGCAAGGCGCGCGCTTTGCAGGCGGTCATCCGCCGCAAGCGCCTGTTCGAAGAGTTCCGCCGTCTCGTCGGTCAAAGAGGCACGGTGCCGTTGCCAGGCGGTATCCCGGATCTTACGGGTCACGGTGGCATCGTCGTCAGATGCGATGCCTTCACTCTGCGTCATAGCGGTAATCTGCGCGTTTAAACGGGCATACTCCTGCGCATCTTTTGCCTTGCGCCTGTTCAGGTCCGCAATGTCATCCGCAGCGGCGCGCGTTCTTTCGTGCCAGTGCAGGGCTTTGTCATGCGAGGGCGGGGCAATGGCAAGCAGGGCATCGCTATCCCCTGCCCAGGGTGCCAGGGCCGCAAGCGCAAGCTTTGTTTCGCTTTGCGCTTTTTTCAATGCCTTCTCCGCCCGTTGCCGTGTGCCGTGGTCATCATCCTGTCTGATGCGGCGAACAGCCGGAATAAGTGCCTCAGTATCTATTGCGGGCGGACCGGACGCGGGGGCCTTGCGTTTGGCCGCATCAAGAGCCTCAATTGTCTCTTCGTGTTCCCTCTCTGCCCTGACCAGCGAATCTGTCAGGCGGTCATGATCACGGATCAGGGTCTCCAGATCAGCGATTTTATCAACGGGCAGGATAAGTTCTTCCGCTGCAATATGCCCTCCAGCGTCAAGCGCCAGGACGTTACGCTTTATCTCCTCTGCGGCGATGTCGCGTTCTGTTTTGCGCTTGTCCAGGTCGTTCGTGCCGGCCTGGTACCTGCTGTACAGCTCGTCCAGTGCTGATAGCGGGTCTTTGAGTGTCAGAGCATGTTCGTCGATATCCAGCCCGGCCAGTTCTGTATCAATGCGTGAAATTTCGGCGATAGCCGTCTGTTCCGTTACACGGATTTCTGTCAGGGTGTCCCGTAGTTTTGAGACTTCGGCGGTTAAAGACACATCCTTAAAGGGCGGATAACGACTCAGTGCCTGTTCTTTCAAACGCAAATCCGTCAGATCCCGTGCCAGCGGAAAGGCGCGGCACAGTTTTTCAAGTTGTTCTTTTTCCTGTGACAGGTCGTCGAGGTGTTGTTTTGCCTTGTCCCGATTGTCTTTTGCAGTTGCCAGGTTTTCGCGAAGGCGTTCAAAGTCTGCCGTCTTTGTATCAAATTTCTGAATGTCCTGTTCGATGACGTTCAGCTGTTCTTTTAAGGCATGCAGTTCATGTTTGTTGGTCCGCGGAGCAAAAAAACCGTTTGCTTTGTCGCGCAGACCTGACAGCGTGTTGCCGATATCCGACATGCCCGATGTTCCGGAAAACAATGCCCGGCCCAGTTCGCCGTTGCTGGCCAGAATAGCTTCGCCGCCCTTTATCAGCCGCTCGCCATCAAGCGAGAACATGGCACCATATGCTTCGCGGTCGAGACCGTGCAGCAAGGCGTTCAGACGGGCAGGGTCAATGACGGTGCCTGTATCACTGCGCAGGGTGTCTTTATTGCCTTTCGTGCGGTGCAGGGACAGACTTTCTTTACCGGTTTCCAGCACGGCGCCGATATGCATTGCGCTGTAACCGTGAAGAAATCCGTATTTCGTTTTCTTTTCGATTCCGAATAACAGATCCATATAGGCGCTCAGCGCCGTTGATTTTCCGGCCTCGTTCGCCCCGTAGATCAGGTGAAAATCCGCTTCCCCAGGCTCCGGCGTGCCGAAATCCAGTGTCCGGTCATTGAAATGCCCATAGCGTGTCAGGGAGAGCGTGCGCAGGCGCATCAATCCTCTCCGTGTAAATTTGCGGTTTCAAGCGCCGCGATCACATCGGTGCACCCTTCGCGTAAAAGCCGGTCCAGTATATTTTTACGGCCCGCCTCATCTTTGCCGAAATGGTCGCGCAATGAGGGGGGAAGCTTTCCGAGACGTGCGGAGAGTATTTTATCCGCCTCCGCACAAAAGCCCTCATCCGTTATGATGCTGTCCCGCATCAGGGCCTCTAATTCGGCAACAGGAGACGGTCCGGCGGTATCGCTTTTCGCTGAAAGATGTGCAGGAACCGATGGTGCCGCATACAGTTTTTCGATCCAGACATTGCCGGTCTCACGCGCATCCTGCCGGGCCTCCTCTGCGAGAAGTTCAGCGTCGCGCCGGATTCGCCAGGCCAGGGGTGTTTGTCCGGTTAAAGTCATGCGCAGGACGGCATGTTCAGATTGCGTTGCCTCCGATTGCGTACGGATCGCGTCTCTAATGGCGGTGCGCACCGCTTCGATATCTTTCAGGCCGCGGACATCAATGGTAACAGCGGAAAATTCGGCCAAAGCGGTCAGGCGTTCTTCGATGCGGATGCCGTTTTCATCCGCTGTGACAAGCGTGACGGATTTAGGTCCGGCTTCTCCGGTATCCCGCCCCTGGGGTATCCCGGGCATAACAATAAAGGGGTTTTCGTGATGGACCTTGCGTTTGTGAATATGTCCGAGTGCCCAGTAATCGAATCCGTGTGCAGCAAGGGCGGCAAGCGAAACCGGAGCGTAAACGTCATGCCCTTCACTTCCGCCGATGCTGGTGTGCATCAGGCCGATATTGATCAATCCGTCTGCAGGGGATTTGAATTTCGGAAGTGATGTTTCGGGCATGGTCTTTTTGGCAAAGCTGATGCCATGGATCGCAACGCCCTTGTCGTCCAGCCGCACCATGCCGCCCTTGCCGCTGAAAACGTGTACTGAGGGTGGAAGGTCCAGTTGTTTTGTGACCGCTGACGCCTCGGCATCATGATTGCCGCGGATCATATAGACGCTGATTCCGGCTTCATCGAGCCGCCGGAACTGACGTGATAGATATGCTGCGGTTTTGACGCTGCGCAATGTGCCGTCAAAGAGATCACCGGCAATCAGCAAAGCATCCAGTCGCTCTTCAAGGCAGATGCCGACGATGGACTCGAACACACTGCGCGAAGCATTGCCGATCAGACCGGCAAGTTCAGAGTCCTTAAGCGCAAGACTTCTGAGCGGCGAATCCAAATGCAGGTCTGCGGTATGCAGGAATCTGAATGCGATGACATTGCCCCCCGGTATTTCCCTGCGCAATTATGATCATACCGGCACTATACGTAAATAACATCATCCGGTTTGCGGCTTTCGGTTATTGTGATGCGGCCTGCTCGCGGTAAAAAACAAAAATGCCCGATCCCACGATAATCAGTATTCCAATCCATGTTTGCAGATCGGGAAAATCCCTGAAAAACACAAAGCCCCAGAATGTTGCACCGATAATTTCAAGGTACTGAAACGGTGCGACCACTGCTGCACGGACTTTCTTCAGGGACAGGATAATAAGCGTGTGACAGAATATCGCGACAACGCCGATCATAACAATCTGTGCCGCTTCGACCGGGGCAGGAAACGCCAGAGCGTCCCGCGTGGGACTGTGTATCAGGATCACAAATCCGAGTGTAATGATGCCGGAGAGATTGGCCAGCGCCTGCATGGTCCACGCATCGGTACTGTCGGACAGGATTTTTGTGAGTGTCATGTATCCGGCAAAACAAACGGCGGCCCCGAGCGGCAGGAGGGCGACCGCACCGAATTCCCCGAAACCCGGGCGTATAATCAGCATGGCACCGGCAAAGCCGACAATAACAGCGGAAATCCTGCGCCAGCCGATATGATCCCCGAGAAAGACGGCGGAGAAAATTGTCAGGATAAGAGGCTCAATAAAGAAAATCGCCGCCACATCCGCCAGGGGCATAAACGCAACTGCAGCAAAGAAAAACGCCGTTGCTCCGGCGATTCCGGCACCGCGCAAAAAATGCAATCCCATGCGGGGAATCCACAGCGCACCAGAGCCGTTTTTGTAGAGAACAAACGGCACGAGAAACAGACTGCCAACCACAAAACGTAACCAGGCAACTTCGATGGCAGGTATTGTATCCGACAGATTTTTTGCCAATGCATCAATCACCGGAACAACCAGCATGGCCGTTGCCATGAACATGAGGCCGGTTGCGGTGTTGCCGTATCTCGGGGCGGAGGGGTTTTGTCTCATAGACCGACGCTACGCTTGCCGGTAGAAGAATGCGAAGAAAATCAGGAGCCAGCTATGGCTGTCACGACCTCATTCCGCGTATCGGCTTTTATACGGCTATGCAATATGTCCGGAGAGGCCGCATATGTGCTGAAACGGGGGGACGAAACCGCCGGAGCCGTCCTTGTCAAACACATGCGCAGCGACGGAACAGCGGCTGTTTATGCCCGCCGTTACGGGATGGATGGCGGAATTGTCTGGGAGCGTGCGACCGGCGATATGCCTGTTCCCGTGGCGCAGGCGGATGATTATATCGGGCGCCGTGTAAAATCGGATTCTGATCTTTGGGTTATCGAGGTTGATAGCAAAGCGGAAACCTTGACCCTTACAGAACTTTAAAGCGGTTTTCGTGTCCTTTGAGTCAGTGGACCGCACATACCTGTTGTCACGGGTTCTTCTGCTTTGCGCAAAGTGCTCTAATCCCCGTCGATAAGCCGTCCCAATCCGCCGAGGATGGACCCTTCGCCGGTGCCTCCGCGCTCATAATCGCCCGCTCCGCCAACCGAGGCGGCGGTCATGCGACCGGCCAGCCGTGAAAACGGGAGGCTTTGTATCCACACACGGCCAGGCCCGCGTAAGGATGCCAGAAACATTCCTTCCCCGCCGAAAAGCATGGATTTGACAGAACCGACAGGCTGAATGTCAAAGTCGATCGTCGATGTATACGCGGCAACACAGCCGGTATCGATGTGAAGCTCTTCACCCGGTGCAAGGTCTTTTTGGGTTACCGTGCCGCCGACATGGACAAAGACCCAACCATCCCCTTCAAGCTTTTGCATAATAAAACCCTCACCGCCGAACAGTCCGGTGGAAATTTTTCTCTGGAATTCGATGCCGATGGAAACACCGCGCGCCGCACACAGAAAAGCATCTTTCTGACAGATCAGCTTATGGCCGGTTTCATCAAGGCGGACCGGCAGGATGTGACCTGGATAGGGCGAGGAAAAGCTGACGCGGGCTTTGCCGTGCCCCCGATGGGTAAAGACCGTTGTAAACATGCCCTCGCCGGTGACCAGGCGTTTGCCCGCATCGACAAATTTACCGAATAACCCCTGATCGCGGCTTTCATCCGAGGCATCACCGAACGCGGTTTCCATGGTTATATCGGGATGTTTGAACATCATCGATCCGGCTTCGGCGATTGCAGATTCGCCCGGGTCCAGTTCGATTTCCACGAACTGCGCTTCCGTCCCATGGATTTCGAAGTCTATGTCATCCGCAATGCTGCTGTGCCTGCTGTGATGTATGGTTTGTACAGGAGGCATGGGCTGTGAAGGCTCGAAGGGAGAAACCCGTTTTCCGAATTTCATTGGATAATCCATGTCCTGATTTTAAGAATAAAACGCTTACGTTTTTTTTGTAATATGTTGTAAAAGTTGATATATTTTAAATTTCAAATCTGTTTGAAATATAAATTTTTCCGGCCGCGGCGCGCCATGTATACGGCGTGCCCTATCCTTTGAGACGGTGTGTTCTGATGCAATATCCGTATCGTCATACTGGAGTGTTGGTTCAAAACCAGACAAGCGGCCGGTTTAATCCCTGAGAGCGCAGCTCGAAAAGAGTTGAGCGGTTTCAGTTGGTTGTGATTACGTCTGGTTTGCAGATTGGACGGAGCCGGCGATGCCTTGGACTAAAGCCGCACGCCGTGAGTACCGGCGGGATATGCCGCGCTATACAAGCGACCTGACCGACCGCGAATGGGATTTGATCGAGCGCTTCATGCCGCCGCCACGTCGGATGGGCAGGCCGCGCATCGGCTGATCTTCGGGAAGTCATGAACGCGATCTTGTAGATCGCTACGATGGTATGTCAGTGGGCGATGCCGCCAAAGGACCTGCCCCCGTCCTCGACAGTTCAGCGGCATGTCGTTGTCTGCACGCCCGGTTTGATGTTCGGCGCGGTCGTCTACGCTGCGGATGTCCAGGATCGTGACGGCGCGCCCGACAAGATCGGTGAATAGATCATCGAAATCATCAAACGTTCCGATACCGCGTAGGGTTTCGAGGTCATCACCTGCCGCTGGGTCGTCGAACGCACGTTCGCGTGACCCGGACGATGCCGCAGGCTCGTGAAGGATTGGGAGAAATCCATCGCCTCAGCCGGGGCATGGATCGACATCGCTCATATCCGTCTTACAACCAGACGACTCGCAAGGTATTGTCAGGCCTGGTAGAATTTCGGGTCAACCTCTTAAGAATGCATTTTTTGCGGGTCAAAAATCCTTGCCGTAGTAAAATTAGTTTGTTTCTTCTTCGTTTTCGCTCTCGCTTTTCGATGCAGCGGAAACTTCACTTTTGTCTTCATCATCGGCAAGTTTTGCATCTTCTTCGCTTGAACGTTCACCATGTGCCCAAAAACCCTCATAGGTTTCACCGCTGGCATATTTCATGATGCCGTAACCGTGGCGTTTCCCATCGATAAACTCACCCTCGTAAAAGTTGAAGGCATCCCCGTTCGGATATTTGGCTTCGCCCTTTCCGTGCATCAGCCCCTTTTTCCAGGAACCGGAAAATTCAAAACCATCCTCTATTATTGTGATTGTGCCCTTGCCGTGACGCAAACCGGCCTTGAATTCACCGACATATATGGTTTTGTTCGGATAGGTGGCTTTGCCTTCACCTTCCTGGAGGCCATCAACCCAGTCACCTTCGTACTGGTAACCGGCAGGTGTGATCATTTTGCCCTTACCATGATGAACAGTGTCCTTGAAATCACCTTCGTACTTCACACCATTGGCGTATGTCGCACTGCCCTCACCTTCAATGCGCCCGTCAAGCCATTCGCCTGTATATTCGCCGCCATCCTCGTAAGTGATGGTTCCGGTCCCGTTCGGTGCGCCATCCGCAAACGTGCCGATATAGACCGACCCGTTCGGATATGTCGCTGTGCCGTCACCGTGAATTTGACCGTCTTTCCAGTCACCTTCATATTTATAACCGTCAGGCAGAGTGAACGTACCTTTTCCGTGCTGTTTTCCGTTTACGAAATCACCGGTATATTTGCCGCCATCCGGATAGGTAATCGAGCTGCCGTCACGGGATTTTGCCGGTGTTTCTTCAGCTATATTTTCAGCATTATCGTCGGCAAATGCCGGTTGCGCCGCGCCAAGAGCCAGTCCTGTTACCAAAAGCAGATATTTCATTCTTGCCCCTGTACCTTTAAATGTTCTTCGCATGCTGCAAAACGGTGACTTTGAGTTTGCAAGGGTATTATCCGAACTTTTCCTAACTCCGCAACGGCAGAGTGCTCCATAGACGTTGCGCAGGTGCTTCGTTATGAAGTGCGCGCGATGTAGTGGAGGGCATTTATGACGGATAGGTTCAGGGTTGCGGCAGCACAACTTAATCCCACGGTCGGTGCTATTGCCGCCAATATCGAAAAAGCCTTTGATGCTTGGCAGGAGGCCAAGGCCGGGAATGCCGATCTGCTGGTCTTGCCTGAGATGTTTGTCGGTGGGTATCAACTCTACGACCTCGTTCAAAAACCGGCTTTTCACTGCGCCTGTGTTACAGCCGTGGAAGACCTGGCGGTCCGCATATCAGGAGGCGGCCCGCAAATCCTGATCGGCGCTCCGTTTTTTGAGGACGGCGCGCTCTTCAATGGTGTTTTTCTACTGGAAAATGGCGGCATCAAGACCGTTTTCCGTAAACATGAATTGCCCAATTACGGTGTTTTTGATGAAAAACGTCTGTTTGCCTCTGCTGCACCCCGTGGACCGGTGGATATAAACGGTGTCCGTATCGGTGTGCCGATCTGTGAGGATGCCTGGTTTCCTGATGTCTCCGAAACTTATGAGGAATCCGGTGCGGAAATACTGATTGTGCCGAACGGTTCACCCTATGCGCGTGATAAATATGACCAGCGGATGCAGGCTATGGTCGCCCGTGTGGTTGAGACGGGACTGCCGCTTTTGTATGTCAATTTGGTCGGCGGGCAGGATGATCAGGTGTTTGACGGCGGCTCTTTTGCCCTGAACCGGGGCGGCTCTTTGGCGATGCAAGGCCCGTTTTTCGGGGAAGCAATTCTGTATGCTGACTACGTAAGAACGGAGGACGGCTGGCAGCTGACAGATGGCGAAAAAGGCACAGTGCCGTGCGCGTATGAAAATGATTATCGCGCTATGGTCGAGGGGGTGCGCGATTATGTTCACAAAAACGGTTTTGAACGCGTTGTGCTGGGCTTGTCCGGGGGAATTGATTCGGCTCTGGTTGCAACCATAGCGACGGATGCTTTGGGGCCTGACAAGGTCTGGTGCGTGATGCTGCCATCGCGATATACATCCGATCACTCGCTCGAAGATGCGGCCGAGCTGGCGGCAAAGCTGGGCGCGCCATACGTCACAGTGCCGATTGACGGGGGTGTGCGCGCATCCGAAGAGGCTTTAGGTGATTTTTTCAAAGACACACAGCCCGGCGTAGCGGAGGAAAATATCCAGTCCCGGTTGCGCGGCCTTTATCTTATGGCTCTGTCGAATAAGTTCGGGCACATGCTGTTGACCACAGGCAATAAATCCGAAGTTGCTGTGGGGTATGCAACACTCTACGGCGATATGTCGGGCGGGTACAACCCTCTGAAAGACCTATATAAAACCCGTGTTTTTGAGACGTGCCGCTGGCGCAACGTTAATCACCGCGATTGGATGCAGGGGCCGCGCGGTGCTGTGATACCGCCGCGCATCATCGACAAACCGCCCTCGGCGGAGTTGCGGGAGGATCAGAAAGATGAAGACTCGCTACCGCCATATGACATTCTGGATGGTATTCTTGAGATGCTGATCGAGGGTGACGCCAGCCTGGAGGAGGTTATCGCCGCAGGGTATGAACGCAGTACCGTCGAGCGTATCGAACATCTGCTTGCGATTTCAGAGTATAAACGCTTTCAATCCGCCCCGGGCACAAAGCTGACAACCCGTGCATTCTGGCAGGAACGCCGCTATCCGCTGACCAACCGTTACCGGGACCGTGCATGATGGGGCCGATGGATCAACCGGGACTTCGGAACCGTCCATACGAGGCATGCTCAGGCCGTAAGCCAATCATCACCGGAACCGGTGTTTGACTTGCATGATCCGTTTGACTGCATCCTCATTGTTCAGGCAAAGAAACCAGATGATACATGGGCCGGGAGGCTGACACTCATGACCACAGACCCCTCAATCAGAAAGTATAATGTCGATGTGTGCTAATCCTGTTACCCGCTTTGCGCCGTCACCCACAGGAAAGCTACATGTGGGCAATCTCCGTCCGGCTTTGCTCAACTGGCTTTTTGCCCGTAAGGGCGGAGGGCAGTTTGTGCTCCGGATTGATGATACCGATACAGAGCGCTCGAAAGAGGAATATGTGGATGGCGTTAAGCGCGATCTGGAATGGCTTGGTCTTGATTGGGACCGGTATGAGCGCCAATCCGTGCGGATGGATCGTTACAATGCTGTGGCCGATGAGTTGCGTGCACAAGGGCGGCTTTATACGGCCTATGAGACGGGTACGGAACTGGGTTTAAAACGCAAAACCCTTCTGCAATCGGGCAGGCCGCCGGTATATGACCGTGCTGCGCTGAAACTGACCGATGGCGATAAAGCGCAATATGAGGCCGAGGGCCGAAAACCCCATTGGCGCTTCAAACTGGATCAAACCCGCACGAGTTGGACCGATGGCATCCGGGGTGAGGTCAATGTGGATTGCGCCTCGGTCTCCGATCCGGTGCTGATCCGCGAAGATGGCGGTTATCTCTACACGTTGTGCAGTGTGTGTGATGATATTGATTTCGGCATTACCGATGTTATCCGGGGCGAAGATCACGTCACCAATACCGCAACCCAAATCCAGATTTTCGACGCCATGGGGGATAAGCCGACGGGCTTTGCCCATCACTCGCTCCTGGTAGATGCCGACGGGTCCGGTTTGTCGAAGCGTCTGGGGTCTCTGACACTGGAATCCCTGCGCGAAGCCGGTGTCGATCCTCTGGCTTTGCTTTCGTATATGGCCCGTCTCGGCACGTCAGAGCCGATTGAGGCCCGCGCGTCCCATGCTGAGCTGATCGAAGGGTTCAACCTCGGCACGCTGGGCCGTGCACCGGCGCGGTTTAACCGAGAGGAAATCGACGCGCTCGGTGTGAAAATGCTGCATACCCGCCCTTATGAAGCGGTGGCCGCCTTGCTCGATAGTGCAGGTGTGGACCGCAGTATTGCACCTGAATTCTGGGCTTTGATCCGTGAAAACATTGATTCTACCGATGAGATCAGCGCGTGGTGGAACGTCATTACCGGTGATATCACCCCTGATATTGCCGAAGAGGATAAGGCTTTCGTAGCCACAGCGCAAACTGCGCTGGATGCGGCAAAACCATGGGATGCGGACACATGGAAAGCTGTCACCAATGTCCTGAAGGCGGAAACGGGCCGCAAGGGTAAAGGTCTGTTTATGCCATTGAGAAAGGCGCTTACTGGACGCTCGAACGGTCCGGATATGGCGGCTCTGCTGCCTTTGCTCAGAAGATCGTAAAGGCCGTTCTCTGAACGCGGGGAGTCGCTACGTTCTTTATACAGGGCGGCTTAACATCATGTGTCGTTGCCGTAGTGCTGAATATTGATGGATATCTGTCTCATGCCCCGTATCGGGCATATGGTCATTATGCGCCCGCCCGAAATGTGACTTTATCTACGCCTTGCAATATGCTCTGCGATAAATTTTGCATCCTGATAAACGCCCCAGATGAAAGAAGAACCGCGCATCGAGAGCCAGGGCAGACCGAGAAAATAAAGACCGTCAGCCTTTGAAACACCCCGGTCGTGCAGTGGCTTTCCATTCCGGTCAAAAGTATCCGCCTTGATCCAGCTAAAATCCTGCCGGTAACCTGTGGCCCATATCACCGTTGTTATTCCTGCTGCTGCGATGTCCAGTTTCAGCACCGGATCTGTGAGACAGTCCGTGTCAGGGCCGATGATTTTTGCGTTCTCTTCAGCCGGATAATCCAGGTCGTTCGCTGCTATATAGGCATCTGCTTCCGCCAGAAGGGACAGGTAATTCGCGTCGCCATCGGCTATATTTTTTGCCAGGTCATCGCGAAAAAACATGCAGCCGTTATCACAACGGTCGGCCATCCCTAGCAAGGTCATGCCCTTACCGGCCAGTCGGCGGAAATCGACGGTTTCCCCGCCATGTGCACCGCTTACGGCAATCGTGACATGTTCTTTTCCGGCTGGCGGGGTTTTCATCTCCCATTTGCCGAGTACGCCCAGCCAGTAACAGAAATCATGGCCTCTGTACCGGCGCGGCGGTCTGTCATGAGGTCCGACAGACAAATATACGTCCCGCCCCGCATTCAATAGCTCATCCGCGATTTGTGTTCCGGAAGATCCCGCACCAATGATCAGAACTCCGCCATCGCTGAGCTGTTGGGGGTTTCGGTAATCCTGCGAATGGATTTGAGTAACCGGTGCAATGGATGGAATAATCGGGGGGATGACAGGGATCTGAAACGGTCCGGTTGCGGCAACGACATGGCGTGCATGATAAGTGTCGCCGTCCGTGCTCACCACATAGCCGTTTTGTCCGTCCTGCGGCATGACACTTAGGACTTCGACGCCGGTTTTTACCGGCAGTGCGTGCTCTTGTGCATAATCCTCGAAATAACGCGTGATGTTATTTTTGCTTGCGAAAGCATCCCCGTCGATACCATCAAATTCCTTATCGGGAAAGCGGTCATGCCAGGCCGGTCCGTTGGCGACCAGACTGTCCCAGCGCGATGTCCGCCATGCCTCGGCAATGCGCTGTTTTTCCAGAACAATATGTTCAATATCTGACTTTTTAAGCTGTCCGCTAAGGGCAAGCCCGGCCTGACCCGC
>CALFWP010000057.1 GCA_937927905.1 uncultured Neomegalonema sp. | reverse complement strand
GCGGTCGCTGCCGGATTTCTGCTCGGCCTGCTGCAATCCTTCTCGGCGATGAATGAAGTGAAAGCCGTGATTCCCGGTATTGATCAGATCATCATTTATCTTGTCGCAATCATTGTACTGCTCGTACGCCCCCGGGGTCTTATGGGCCGCAAAGGTGTGATGGAGACTTAACCCATGAAAATGCTCACACATCCCACTGCCGGTATTGACCGGACGATGATGACGGTTTTTGTAATTGCCGTCCTGACCATGCCATTCTGGTTGACGCTGATCGGGGCGGGGTATCCTGACCTGATGCAAAAGTTCGTCATTTTCGGATTGTTTGCCACGGGGTTCAATATTCTGTTCGGCCTCACAGGATATCTGTCTTTCGGTCATGCCGCGTTTTTGGGTGTCGGCTCTTATACGGCGGTCTGGACCTTTAAGCTGCTCGGAATGAATCCGGTTCCGGCTGCAATCTTTGCAGTTATTGTCAGCGGAATCTTTGCGCTGGTGATCGGATATATATCGCTGCGCCGGTCCGGAATTTACTTCTCTATTTTGACCCTGGCTTTTGCGCAGATGAGTTATGCGTTGGCGTATTCGGTACTGACACCGATTACCAACGGTGAAACCGGCTTGCGTGTTATTGGCGATGACCCGCGTGTTCTGGACGGCATTCTGACCAGCGGCGTTGATGTCAGCAGTCCGACGGTGAATCTGTTCGGGATTGATCTGACACAGACATGGGTCTGGAACGGCTTTCAGTTCAACGCCGGATTTTATTTCTGCGCAGTGGTTCTGATCATCGGCTCTTACATTGCGATGTGTATTTTCCGTTCGCCTTTTGGCCTGATGCTCAAAGCCATCAAGACGAACCAGAACCGTCTGAACTATACCGGTGTGAACACAAGACCCTATACTCTGGCGGCATTTGTGATTTCCGGCATGTATGCGGGACTGGCCGGTGCTTTGCTGTGTATTACCGATCCTCTGGCTGGTGCGGAGCGGATGCAATGGACGGCCTCGGGTGAGGTTGTTCTGATGGTAATCCTCGGCGGTATGGGAACGTTGATGGGACCGATGCTCGGCGCAGGTATTATCAAATTCGCCGAACAGAAGTTTTCCACATGGGGCAAGCCCGAACTGCATGAGTTCCTGGCATTTATTCCGGACGGTATCCGTGACAGCTTTGTCTCTGTGGCAAGTCTGTTTGTCGGATCGGGCTGGCACCTGACGCTTGGTCTTGTGTTTATGCTGATCGTGATTTTCCTGCCCGGCGGGATTGTCGAAGGGGGACGGCGTATCCTGATGTTCGTAACGGGCAACAGCAAACGCAATCGCGAAATTCAAGCCGCCGCACAAGCGGCAGAGTAGGGCGGGATCATGGCTATCTTACAAGTCCGCAACGTCAACAAACGCTTTGGCGGATTGCAGGCGCTGAACGATGTTAATCTCTCGGTGGAAGAGGGCAGCATTCATGCGATTATTGGTCCGAACGGTGCCGGTAAATCAACTTTGCTGAACTGTTTTGTCGGCCGTCTGACACCGGATACCGGCACTGTGATGTTCAACGGCAAATCGCTGCTGGGCATCTCTCCGCACGAAATTAATCAGGCGGGTGTGTCCCGTGTTTTTCAGACGCCGGAGATTTTCACCGATCTGACGATCCTTGAAAATGTGATGATCCCGACTTTTGCGCATCGCGACGGGTCCTTCAAAGTGAACTGGTGGCCGCGCGTAGACAACGAGACGCAGACCCGCGATCATGCGATGGGCGTGTTGGAAGAAATCGGCCTGGCCGATAAAAAGGATATCGTGGCTTCGGCACTGTCGCGCGGCGACAAACGCCGTCTTGAAATGGCGATGTGCCTTGCACAGGACCCGAAACTTCTTTTGTTGGATGAACCGACTGCGGGAATGTCCCGCGCGGATACCAATGCGACCATCGATCTGCTGAAGCGTATCGGTGAAACGCGCGGTATTACCAAGATTATTATCGAGCATGACATGCATGTCGTGTTTTCGCTGGCCGATAAAATCGCGGTACTGGCGCAAGGTGCGGTGATTGCGGAAGACCTGCCGGAAAACATCAAAACCGATCCGCGCGTCAAAGAAGCCTATCTCGGAGAGGAAGCTGTAGCATGACCGATACCGCACAGGCGGAAGCCTGGACCGACAGTGCTCAGGTTCACGGCACGAAAGAGTTTTTCGAAGCTAAAAACATCAATGCCTATTACGGACAAAGCTGGATCGTACAGGATGTCAGCCTGAAAATCCGGCGCGGTGAGGTTCTGGCATTGCTTGGCCGTAACGGTGCAGGCAAGACCTCGACCCTGCGCAGTATTGCACAGATCGGAACACCGGAATTGCAATCCGGTGAAATCTGGCTGGACGGAACACCGCTTCACACTTTGGCCTCTCACGAGGCTGCGGTTGCCGGTGTCGGGCTGGTGCCGGAGGACCGCCGTATTATTCCCGGTCTGACCGTGCATGAAAACCTCGAACTTGCACAGATTGTCGAGCCGAAAGGCTGGTCCATCGAGTTGCTTTACGAACGGTTTCCACGCCTGGCCGAGCGCCGCAAGCAGGAGGCGGTAAC
>CALFWP010000056.1 GCA_937927905.1 uncultured Neomegalonema sp. | reverse complement strand
GCCGATGCTGAAACCACCATCAGTGGTTTTGAAGAGGCTGATTTCCTCGTCGCCCTGCTCCTCGTAAGAGCCGGTGACAAAGGCTGCGAGCGTATCGTTGATCCGTTGCGCAACCGTCAGGCGGTATGTGATTGTATCATCGGTGTACTCAACAACAGGCTGACCAAAAATTCCAGCGAATGCTGGAGGATTAAAATTAACTCCATCCCAGTTCACCCAACGGATATTTGCTCTGACCAGTGTAGAAGGGGAAACCGGAGCTTGCAGGTCAATGTTCACGGATTGTGGTGTTGTGACTTCAAACTCGCCCGGAATGGGGTTACTGGCGACAGCACCAAGTGCAGGCACAAATTGGGAAAACGTCTCAACCGAGTCAAAGTCATGAGTGACTTCAGAATTGTAAGTCACCGCAGCACGGATTTTGAATTTCGGAATCTCTGCCGCAACACCGGCAACAAAACCAAGATCATATTCCTGCACATCAATTTCGAAAGCAGGAACATTACCCGGTGCAATCGGCCCCGGAGGAACAGCAGGGTTGGCAGGGTTCGGCCCCGGGGCCCTCGCAAACTGGCTTTGCAGGTCAACGCGGCTGGCCTGCAGTCGCGGGCCGCCGTAAACGCTGAAATTCTCGGTCAGCTTGACACGGGCCACTGCGGTCAGTGTCTCCGCCTCCACGCGGGCGCTCGTACCTTCAAAAAGACCCTGTTCGTATGTTGTCTGTCTGAGGAACGGGGTATCGTAGAGCAGCGCACCGGAAATGCGGTCGGTAAAATCCGTTTTTGCACCCAGCGTAAAGAATGCTGTTTTGTCAGCAGTGTTGCCTGTTGACCCCGAAATAGCGGGACTCAACAGATTTGGCGTATCGCCTTCAAGATCGGGCAGGACAATGCCGACCCGTCCTTCGATGTAATTGCCTTCTTCAAAGATAATGTCGATCGGTTGTGTACTCAGATCAAAGCCACCGGCAAATGCAGCGGAAGGTACAGATGCAACCGCAGCAGCGAATGCTATCTTATGAACAGTCTTCATTATGATTCTCCTGATCCCTGCCCACTGCAAACACTCCATTGAATACAACGGGACCGAACTTTTACTCTCTCGAACAGTGAAACCTTAACGCAACGTTAGCGCTATGGTAACGTTGCGGTAATAAGTTAATAAAAACACTCATTTTATTTTTATTGTCAGCAAATCGGCAACGCTTTAGGCAAAAAAGCCACTCGATAGTTGCACCTGAAAACCCGATCAACCCGGTGCAGTCTCAGACTTCGAAAAACCGGCATCGTAAAACCTCAGCCAATTTTCCCCCATCACTCCGGCGGTTTCCTCTTCGGAAAAACCGGCTTTCAGCAAACCGGCGGCAATATTTCCGAAATCGCGATTGTCCCTGAACCAATCCGGCATCGGCGGGAAGCCTGCATCACAGGCGGAACCTTCACCATAATCTATTTCTTTGGACCAACGCCCCACACGCATCCACTCGACCACGCTATCCGGCTGATCCTGGCACAGATCGGACCCGAGGCCGATGCGGTCCGCTCCCATAAGATCGGCGGTCCGCGCAATCATATTGCAAAAACTGTCCAGGGTGCAGGCCGTCTTATCTTTCAGGTGATGCGGATAGAGCGAGAATCCGAGCATCCCGCCCGATGCCGCAAGCTCTTTTAAAACCGTGTCGGATTTATTACGCAGAGCAGGATGCCAGAAAGACGGGTTTGCGTGGGTGATGGCAATCGGACGTTCGGAAATCTCTATCGCCTCCAAAGTCGAGCGATCCGCCGAATGGCTCATATCCACGACAAGGCCGACACGGTTCATTTCCTTAATCACCTGCCTGCCCATACGGGTAATGCCGGGGTCTTCCGCCTCGTAACACCCGGTCGCAAGCAGGGACTGATTGTTGTAGCTCAATTGCATAAACCGCGCGCCGAGAGTATAGCAGATCTCGACCAGACCGATATCATCCTCAATCGGTGAAGGATTCTGAAATCCGAAAATAATGGCCGTGCGATCATCCCGCTTTGCCGCGCGCACATCATCGCCGGTGCGCGCATGACAAATCAGGTCGGGATAACGTTCAAACCAACGGTTCCAGCTTTCAAAGTTCGCAACCGTTTCACGGAAATTTTCGTGGTAAGCGATGGTGACATGCACTGCATCAACACCCCCGTCGCGCATCTGGCGGAAAATTTTCTCCGACCAGTTCGCATATTGAAGATTATCAATCAGGTGCATCGCCGTCCCTCCGTTTTATTACGGATGGTTGACATGGTCCGGCGCTGTTGCAAAGCGTGAAATGCGCATCAGGCAAAATCGGTATGACGGTTCAACGGCAGCTCCCGTATACGCTGTCCCGTTGCGTCAAAGATCGCATTGGCCAGCGCTGCCGCTGCGGGCGGCGTACCCGGCTCTCCGATACCGGTAATGCGGTCGCCGTTTTCCAGGATTTGCACGGCAATCTCCGGTGCCTGACGGATGCGCAGGCCGTCATAATCGTGAAAATTGCTCTGCTGCACTTCGCCGTTCTCAAACGTAATCTCACCCTGAACTGCCGCCGAAAGACCGAATATCAGGCCCGAGGCCAGTTGTGCCTCAATAATCGACGGGTCAAGCGCCGTACCCACATCCGCCGCAATCCAGGCCCTGTCGATCGTCAAACCCTCATCCGTCATCGTTACTTCAATCACTTCAGCGGTCGGCACATTGAACGAGAGGGTAAAGGCAACACCGCGTCCTTTGCCCGGGGCCAGCGGACCGCCCCAGCCGGACATCACGCCCGCAGCCTCGAGCACCTTGCGGGACGGGCCGTGACTGATCAGCTGCAAACGCATCTCAAGCGGGTCTGTACCTGCGGCATGGGCCATCTCATCCATAAACGATTCATGGAAAAACCCGTTGAATGATGCCCCGACAGACCGCCATGAACTGATCGGAATTGTCTGAGGCGCGCGGTACCCGGTGATACGATAGTCCGGAATATCGTAAGGTTGACCGAAGGCACCATCGACAATCGCCTTATCCGGTCCGAAAGCGGGCAGGCCCAGCCGCTCGCCCATCGCCTGCGCGACCGAGGGGCTGGCGATTTTTCCGTCCAGGGCCACCGGTTTGCCATCCGCAACACGACCGCGAAACCGCGCCACCGCCGGAGGACGGTAAAAATCGTGGCACATATCTTCTTCACGGGACCAGGTGACCTTGACGGGCCTGCCGCCGGTTTCCTTTGCAACGCGCACAGCATAATGCACGAAATCAAGATCGACCCTGCGCCCGAAACCGCCGCCCAGATACGGGGTATGAACCGTAACATTTTCCGGATCGAGACCGGCAATGGCTGCGCCGTCATTTTGCGCCTTAAGCGGAATCTGGGTTCCGGCCCAGATATCAAGCTTTCCGTCCCGCAGCCATGCCACCGCATTCAGCGGCTCCATCGTGGCATGGGCCAGCATCGGCACACGGTACTCGGCTTCAACCGGGCCTGATCCGTTCAATGCACCGTCAACGTCTCCGGTGTCCATCAGCGAAAGCTCCTTGTGCGCATCACTGAAAGACGAATCCACGGTGGCCATAATCGCGCTGGTGGAGGACGGGTAAGGCGCATCCTGCCAATCGCAATCAACCGCCTTTGCCGCCTCGAATGCCCGCCAGGTGTTATCGGCGATCACGGCCACCCCACTGCCGATATCAACCGATTTGATATATCCGCGCATTCCCTTGGCCGCGCTGTCATCAAAGCCGTTCATGCCGCCGCCAAGACGGGGATTCATTTTAACGGTGGCATACAGCATATCCGGCAGGCGTACATCTATGCTGTATTCCGCCTTGCCGGTTGATTTGGCGACCATATCAACACGCGGCATCGATGTGCCGAGATAACGCCACTCCGATTGCGGTTTCAACGGCGGATCGGCGGGCGGTTCTATCAAAGCGGCAGCGGATGCAAGGCTTTGATAGCTGAGCCTGTCGCCGCCTGGCGTGATGACCGCGCCATCCTGTGTTTTAAGAGTATGCGCCTGCACACCGAGTTTTTGCGCCGCAGCCTCAATCAGCGCCAGACGCGCAGCCGCACCCGCCTTGCGCATTTTGACAAATCCGTCGGGCGTTGTGGTCGATGCACCGGTGACATGCAGTCCGAAGAATTTCGCAGGAACGACAGAGACACCGCGCATCGTCTCCGCCAGCCAGCCACGATCCGTGGCCCCGAACGGCAGGCCATCCTCAATGGCCGCCGCATTATAATAGGCAATATCCGCAGGGCCGTGTTCCACACTGATGTCACTGAAAACCACGTCCAGTTCCTCGGCGACCATAGCCGCAAGTGTGGTATGCACCCCCT
>CALFWP010000055.1 GCA_937927905.1 uncultured Neomegalonema sp. | reverse complement strand
GATAGAGAGACGATTAGCTGCAATTAGCGGAACGACAAGCAGGGATTGAAGATGTGTTCAGAAGAAGATGGAATACATGGAAGGCATACTGCGTTCCATTTCGGACAGTGACGGAGAGTTGCAAATGCACTGCGCAGGCGGGTCTTTATACTGCTGACCGGTATATCCAGGCGGCGGCTGAGTTCTTCGCGGCTGCATCCGTCGTAATAGGCCAGTAATAGGGCCTGGCGTTGTTGCGCATCCAGATCATCAAGACACCGCATCAGCGTATCAAGCTCCTTATATTCCAGCCTGGCATCATCCAGGTCAGGTATGCGCAGGATGTCTTTCTGGTAACTGCCGGTCTGATTTTGCTTATCTGAAGCGGAACGCCTTAACACCTCTGCGGCACGATTGCGGGCGATGATGGCCAGCCATGTCAGGCCGGTGCCTTTGCGCACATTAAAGGCCGCTGCCCGCCGCCATACTGCGATATAAGTTTCCTGCAATGCATCGGCGGCCAGCGCTCTGTCGCGACACAAACGCAGAGTAATCGCAAACAATTTCGGTGCGGTTTGCCGGTAAAGCCGCCGGAAAGCATCGTGTTCTTTGCGCGCAACAGCCACAAGCAGGCGCTCGGTTGTGTATCCTTCTTCCATGGCCGGACCCTATGCGGGATTGTGAATGAGAGAAAGCGCCATTGACAAAAAAACCCGGCGCAAATCTGCCCCGGGTTTTACAGTCTGAATACGGATAGGGTGCGCATTCATCCTTTGTGTCGGATTAGTAATGTCAGGCTTTGGCGGATGCCTCCAGCTCTTCATCCAGCGTCTTGCGCAGGCAATCGACGATCTCGTCAATATGATTGCGTTCGGAGATGAACATCGGCGCGACCACTGCGTTATCGCCGGTGAACTTGATGTGGCACCCGTTCCAGAACAGGGCCTTTTGCAGATGGGTGCCGCGACGCCCCGGTACGCCGTCATGGTGAACATCCACCGCTGCCATCATGCCGATACCGCGCAGGTCGCGCACAAGTTCGTGGTCTTTAAGTGACCAGATCGCATCGAGGAAATAGCCGGACATTGCATCCGCCTTCTCGAACAGGCCCTCATCATCCATGATCTTCTGGGTGGCAAGACCCGCAGCACAGGCCGCCGGATGGCCCGAATAAGTGTAACCGTGGAAGAACTCGATGGCGTTTTCCGGTGCGGTGTTGGTGATGGTTTCGTAAATCTCATCTTTAGCAGACACCGCCCCCATCGGAATAGCACCGTTGGTCAGAGCTTTCGCCATCGTAATAATATCCGGTGTAACGCCGAATTTATGCGAGGCAAATGGCGTTCCCATGCGTCCGAAACCGGTGATGACTTCATCAAAGATCAACAGGATGCCATGTTCGTCGCAAATTTCGCGCACCCGCTCCAGATAACCCTTCGGTGGAACCAGTGTACCGGTCGAACCGGCCACCGGCTCAATGTAACACGCGGCAATGGTCGATCCGCCATACGTTTCGCAATGGCGTTGCAGATCATCGGCCAGTTCCCGGCCGTGTTCCGGCTGGCCCTTCACAAACATATCGTCACCGGTCCAGGTATGACGCATGGTCACGACATTAGGCATCACATGCGGGAAGGTCTCACGGTTCTTGACCATACCTGACAGGGAGACACCACCGATATTAACGCCATGATAGGCGCGCTCGCGGCTGACATAGCGCACGCGATGCGCTTCGCCCCGCGCACGGTGATAGGCCATGACCATCTTGAGCGATGTATCAATCGCCTCGGAACCTGAATTCACGAAAAACACATGGTTGAACAGATCAGGCAGTTTGCGTGCGACAACTTCTGCAAGCTCGAACGATCCGAGTTGTCCGGTCTGGAAGGGCGACACATAATCGTTCTGCATCATCTGTGCATGGACTGCGTCCGCAATTTCCTTACGGCCATGGCCCAGCGGTACGCAGAACAGCCCGGATGAACCGTCAATCAGTGTATTGCCTTTATGGTCTGTCAGATACACGCCCTCGCTTTTTGTAACGAGACGGGGTGAGGTTTTGAAATCGCGGTTACCGCTGAACGGCATCCAGTGGCTTTCAAGAGAATTTGTCGAAAAACTTGGTGCTGATCCGTCCATTTTAATTTCCTCCGAAAACGGCACAGACTCATTCTGGTGCTTTTTTACATGCGATGACGCTAGACGAAGCGAAGGCTTCCGTTTAGCGCCAATTCAGCCTATAGGTGAGACCAGATAACGCTTTCAGTTGAGCGCGGGACGTGTGAAGGACGCATTATTTCATTTAAATCCCCTCGACGGGGTTGGTTTACAGGCACAAATCAGAGAGATGCTGGTTTCGGCAATCCTCTCGCGCCGTTTGATGCCCGGCGAAGCCGTGCCGTCAACCAGAGGCATGGCGGATCAACTCGGCGTGTCGCGCAATACGGTTACCCTGGCATATCAGGCACTTGTCGCCGACGGATACCTCGAAAGCCGTGACCGCAGCGGATATTTTGTCGGAATGCAGGCTCCTGTCGGTAAGGCTGGGTTTTTGAATGCCCGTTCAGAAGTGGACGCTGTAGATTGGGGCGCACGTATCGGGATGCGGTATTCCGGCGGGGTACGAGTGGAAAAGCCCCTGAATTGGCGGGAATACACGTATCCGTTCGTTTATGGCCAGGCCGATCCGTCACTGTTCAATCATTCAGATTGGCGTGATTGCGCGCGACAGGCATTGGGTCTTCGCAATTTCGAGGCGATGGCCGGAGATAAAGGCCGCGCAGATGACCCTTTGCTGGTGGATTATATCCGGGCGCGCTCTTTGCCGCGCAGAGGGGTTCTGGCGCAATCCGAGCAAATTCTGGTGGCGCTGGGTGCGCAAAACGCACTGTTTCTGATCGCACAATTGCTTTGCACACGGGGTGCAAAGGTTGTCATCGAAGATCCGACATATCCTGATCTGCGTGAGACATTGTTGCGTCTTGGTGCCAATGTCTCAACACTTCCGGTTGATGAGAACGGCATGCCCGTTGATGAGCGTCTTGCCGATGCTGATGTCGTGTTTGTCACCCCAAGTCACCATGCACCGACCACTGCGACAATGCCGCTTGCCCGCCGCCGGGCCTTGCTGGAGGCCGCGGAAAAGCACGATTTTATAATCGTTGAAGATGATTATGATTTTGAAATGGGGTTTTTACAGCGCCCCGCACCTGCGCTTAAATCCCTCGATCCGTCAGGACGTGTTGTTTATGTCGGCAGCTTTTCCAAATCGCTTTTTCCCGGTTTACGATTGGGATATCTGGTCGCGCCGGTTCCGGTGATCCGAGAGGCGCGGGCACTGCGGTCACTGGTGTTGCGCCACCTGCCGGGTCATACCCAGCGCACCGCGGCATATTTTCTGGCGTTGGGTCACCACGATGCCCTTATCCGTCGTCTCAGGTCCGCTTTTTCCGAGCGCCGTGTTGCTATGCAATCCGCTTTGGAACTGGCAGGTCTGAACAAAGTCAGTGCTCCGCAATTCGGGGGAGCGAATTTCTGGATTGCCGCACCTTCTTATATTGATACGACGGTTCTGGCAGAACGCCTGCGCAAGCGGGATGTGCTTATAGAACCCGGCGCACCGTTTTTTGCACCGGAAGAGTTGAGCGGCGTACATCCTCCGAAAAACTTTATGCGGGTTGCATATTCCTCTATCGCCTCTGAAAAAATACCGCAGGGTATCGAGATTATTGCCGATACGATCTCTGCGATGAAAGTCTGAGGTCTCACAAGACCTTCAGGTCATAAAAAACCGTTTTAAGCCGCTCCTGCCGCCTCAAATCGCGTCAAAAGTTCAGACAATGCAGGATTTTTATCGACAGAGGATAAAAACTGCACACCACAAATACCACCCTGTCTCCAGCACACCTGTGCATCAATCGGGTCAAAGTCCCTTATAGCAAGTGTGACAGCCTTACCGACGGTGAGTTTGCTTGAGCGCCGGAGCATTACCCTTGCTCCTCCGCGTGAAATGTCATTGATTTCCGCATGAACAAAACGATTTTCACGGTGAATGACACAACGGTTCTGATAATTATAGCGTTGATACCTGCGTCTTTGATGTTCGCCGGAACCCTTAGGCTTGCTGATATGATTATGCATATCCGCTGATCTCCGTTGCTCCGGTTGTTTTTGCGTCTGAACTGAATTTACTTCAGAATAACGTACACCCGAATGTTGAATCCAATTTCAAAATTGACCTTCAGACGGGTGTAAACCACTGAGAATTTTTGTAAAATCAAAATAATCGCATGAATTATACAGGCATAGAATGTATCAATTACAGAGTATCAATTTTTAAGAGAGTAAACCATGCCGGATTTTGAGATCATAGAACCGCAATTTCGCAGCTTTGTTCTCAAGAACGCGCCGCTTAAACGGCTTGCGACCGGTTTCGACTGGGCTGAAGGGCCGGTGTGGTTCGGGGATGCCGGGTGTCTATTGTTTTCGGATATTCCCGGTAACCGCATTATGCGCTGGATACCCGAAGCGGGCCTGTCCGTTTACCGTCAGCCGTCCAATTACGCCAACGGCCATACCCGTGACCTTCAGGGGCGTCTTATCTCCTGCGAACACGGCACGCGCCGTGTAACGCGCACGGAGGCGGATGGCGCGATCACAGTGCTGGCCGATGGTATCGAGGGTAAGCGGTTCAATTCACCCAATGATGTCGTCGTCAAATCGGACGGCACAATCTGGTTCACCGACCCTCATTATGGCATCAGATCGAATTATGAAGGGTATAAAGCCGAACAGGAACTGCCTTGCCGTGTGTATCGCATCGATCCCGATACCGGCGGCGTTGCAGTTGTGGCAGAGGATTTTGACTGCCCGAACGGTCTGGCCTTTTCACCGGATGAAAGCCGTATTTATATTGCCGAATCCGGTCATGCCTTTGATGTCAAAGCCGACAAGCGTATCCGTGTTTTTGATGTAGATGCGGACAACACGCTTGGAACCGGACGTGACTTTCATAAGGTCGCCCCCGGTCATTGCGACGGAATGCGCTGTGATATTAAGGGCAATATCTGGACATCAGCGGCGGATGGCGTGCATTGCCTTAATCCGGAGGGTGTTCTGCTCGGCAAAATTTTTGTGCCCGAGACGGTTTCCAATCTATGCTTCGGCGGCCGGGCAAAGCATATTCTGTATATCACCGCTACAACCAGCCTTTATGCGATTGTACTGAATCGCGAAGGCGCACAGATGCCATGATGCCGCCTTTGTTGTCGGGTCCATAATTATATCTGTGTCGGCAGAATTGCGGGGTGCATTCGTATGGCTTTTAAGATTTCTCAACCGGATAGCCGTCTTGCTGTTTCTGTTTCCGCATTGATCAGCGCGGGGATGCTTGGGGCCTGTTCGCCGCGTCCGGTATCGCTCCCGCCGGACAGCGTGCAGCGGCCTGTCATCCTGCCGCTACCAGTTACAACACCTTCGCCGTCTGAGGTCATACGTCCTGCGCCGGTTCTTTCCGGACAGGAGGTTTTCGTAACGACAAAGGCGATCGGAGAGGAGGACAACGTCTATACCGGTCCTGTTGATCCGCGCCCGACTACACTTGCCATAGGTGAGGAAGACGGCAGTACCTCTTTGCCT
>CALFWP010000054.1 GCA_937927905.1 uncultured Neomegalonema sp. | reverse complement strand
AGGCGCTGGAGGATGATCCGCAGCGCACGACCGCCGATGATAAAATGCGAGCCTGGCTTGATAAACAGCGTTCGGAGGCCCGTGACCTCGCGGACCTGACAAAAGAGGCGTTGCTGCCGTTAGAGGAACAGTTGAATGTGCTCGGCCCTGTTCCGGCGGAAGGACAGACGGAGGCACCGGATGTCGCTGAAAAACGTGCCGAAATTCTTGAGGGCCTGGAAAAGCTCAAGGCAACAGGTAGCCAGGCGGAACTGACCTTTACCCGCGCTGATGGGTTGTTGCAGCGCATTGCCGAAATCCGCAGACAGCAATTCACGGATCAGCTGCTGACACGCGGGCCAACGCCGTTTGATCCCGGTAACTGGCTTGCGGCGGGAACTGCTTTTATCGATCTGTCCGTTAAACTCCTCGCTGAAATCCGGACGAAACCGGCGGAATTTTCTTTTGCTGCGCTGCGTACTGAATCCACCCTGTTTGCAATCGGCGCGTTGTTATTTGCGCTGGTCATGATGTTCATACTGCGCCGCGCCGCGTTGCGGTGGTTTTATAAGATGCTTGCCGTTCGTATGCCCGATGCTGCCGGAGCGGACGATAGTGCTGATGCTGCGGATTTTCCCGTGCCTGCATCAGAGGATATGGCACAATCACGTACCGTCCGCCTGCTGGTCGGCATCGGCGTGACTCTTACCAGGCTGGCCACGCCGCTTATTGCACTGTTTGCGGCACGGTTTGCGTTTCTGGAATTGGATATTTTCGGTCCGACCGGACAGATTGTTCTGGACGGGACGGTTAAAGGGATCGCCGTTTTTGCGATTGTCTTTGCGATTGTTCATGCATTTTTTGCACCCAATGAACCGCGCCTGCGTTTGTCGTGGCTTGACGATAAAACGTCACGGATTGCGACCTGGTATTCTGTCGCAATCGCCTTGGCGATGGCCCTGAATGTGGCGCTTGTGAACACCGGTGAGAGTCTCGGCTGGCCGCTGGGGGCGCTGAGTATTCTCAATGCCGGTATTATCATCGGGGGCTGTCTTGCACTATGGCGGCTTGCAGCCGTGACATCATCGGTGATGATGCAGCAGATGCCCGTCCCAGCGGGTGATGCCGAAGCGCTGACGGAGGATGCCGGTCAGTGGCTGTCGCACGGCGCGGTGAATACTATCCGGCGGATTGCCTACGCGGTATCGGTTGCCGCTCCGCTGCTGGCGTTGGCCGGATATTTCGCATTGTCGCGGTTTATTTTCTACAACACCCTGCTGAGCGCTGCTGTGATTGCCGCCGGTGTGCTGTTGTTCTCGGTCGCCAAAGAGGGGGCAACAGCGCTGTCGGAGGCAACGGGCGAGCGCCGGTCGCAAAAGGTTGAAGAAACGGATCAGGATGGCGGCCTGCTGCCGGTGTTCTTCGGGTTTATACTGACGCTGGCGGCTCTGCCGCTTCTGGCCTTGATCTGGGGGGCAACCACGGATGATCTCAGCGAGGTCTATTTCGGGATCAGCAACGGCTTTACCATCGGTGAAAGTGTCTTTCGCCCCGGCGATATTCTGATAGCTGCGCTGGTATTCGGGGCGGGGCTGTTTGTCACGAGGGTCGTACAGGCTATCATGCGCCGGACCGTGATGCCCCGCACGCGACTGGACACCGGTGTGCGCTCTTCGATTGTTTCCGGGCTGGGATATATCGGCTTTTTTATCGCGGCGCTGGTGGCGATCAGTGCCGGAGGGCTGGATTTGAGCAATCTGGCCTTTCTCGGGGCCGCGCTTGGTGTTGGCATCGGCTTCGGATTGCAGAACATCGTCAACAATTTTGTCTCGGGTATTATTCTGCTGATCGAAAGGCCGATCAAGGTCGGGGACTGGATCGAGGTGGCCGGAACGCATGGCACGGTCGAAAAGGTCAATGTCCGCTCGACGGTGATTCAGACCTTCGATAAGGCAAGCTATATCGTGCCGAATTCCGAATTGATTTCGGGCGCGGTGATGAACATGACCCACGGCAACCTGACCGGTCGTGTGATTGCCCCGGTCGGGGTTGCCTATGGAACCGATACCCGCAAGGTGGAAAAGATTCTGCTTGAGATTTTGCGGGCGCATCCGATGATTTTACGCCGCCCTGCGCCATCGGTGGTTTTCAAGGGGTTCGGCGCGGATTCGCTTGATTTTGAGGCCCGTGGCTTTTTGCGGGATGTGAACTGGATTTTGTCCACGCACAGCGATCTGAATTTTGAGATCGACCGCCGGTTCCGTGAGGAGGAAATCGAAATCCCGTTCAAACAGGCCGATGTGAATCTCAAGAATCCGGATGCTCTGGTCAAAGCGATACAGGCCGTTGCCACCGCGACCGCCAGGACATGAACCATGGGGAATATTATGCCGACAACACCGCTGTTCCGTGATGATGCGATGCTGCGCTTCTGCGAGGCAAATGTAGTGGCTGTCGATGGCACGCATGTCACGCTGGACCGGACGGTATTTTACCCTGCCGGAGGCGGACAGCCCGGGGATACCGGAATGCTTGGCGCGGCACAGGTGCTTGACACGATAAAAGGCGATCACGGGGCGGTTTTGCATGTCTGCGACGGGGATCTGCCCGCAGTTGGTGATCGTGTGACGGCGTCACTGGATTGGGAGCGCCGTTACACCCTGATGCGGATGCATACGGCACTGCATTTGCTTTCTGTGGTTATTCCGTTGCCGGTAACAGGCGGGTCAATCGGAGCGGAAAAATCACGGCTTGATTTTGATATGCCCGAGGCTCCGGAGGATAAGCAGGCCCTTGAAATCACCCTTAATGCCATGATTACAGACAATCTTCCGGTGACTACGGAATGGATCACCGATGCGGAACTGGAAGCCAATCCGGGTCTGGTCAAAACCATGAGCGTCAAGCCGCCGAAAGGTCAGGGCCGGATACGTCTGGTTCGTATCGGCGATGTAGATCTGCAACCCTGCGGCGGCACACATGTTTCCAGCACAGCGGAAATAGGCCCCTTACGCATTGGCAAGATCGAAAAGAAGAGCAAACAAAACCGGCGGGTCAATCTGCATTTTGCTTAAGGCGTCCGTGCCCGGCGCGGGAAGATAAATCAGCAAGCAGAGTCTTCTTTACGCTGTATGTCACTCCGCTGGTATTTTCCGCTCGCGCTATCGCGGATATTGTTGCCCCCAATCTCCTAGGGCTTTGATAACTGTGTGCAAATCCAGCCCTTTTGCGGTGAGACTGTATTCCACTTTGGGGGGGACGACAGGATAGACTTCCCTGTGAATGATGCCCTCCGCTTCCAGTTCGCGAAGTTGTTTTGTCAGGCTACGCTGGGTCACCGTTCCGACTTTGGCAGACAGTTCACTGAACCTCATTGTTCCGCCGAGGAGATGATAGATAATCAGCCCTTTCCATTTACCGGCGATCTGCTCCAAAGCCGTTTCGACAGGGCATCCATCGCTGCAGTCATATCTCTCGAAACGGAGAGACCGGGTTTTGCGGAGCTTAGTATCCAAAGTGTACCTATATGCATAAATAGTGCGTACTTGTGCCGGTGACAGCAGGCTCATACTAAATACGTATTCAATACGCAAAGATAGTAATCTGTCATGGCCAAAACAATTCTCGTAACAGGCGCTACGGACGGCATTGGTTTACAGGTCGCAAAGGCATTAGCGTCCCAGGGAGATAATATCATCCTGCACGGGCGAAATTCTGCCAAGCTGGATGCGGTAAAGGACAAACACCCTGTTTTCGACGGGGCTGAAATCTTTCAGGCCGACTTATCCGATCTTGAAAGTGTCAGGAATTTAGCGACAGCGATCGAGACCCGCCATTCCCGCCTTGATGTGCTCATTAACAATGCCGGCGTTTTTAAGGTTGCACACCCAGTTACCGGTGACGGGTTTGATGTAAGATTTTATGTTAATACTTTTGCGCCCTATTACCTGACAAAGCGTCTCTTACCGCTGATGGGTAAAGAGGGCCGTGTGATTAATCTGTCCTCTGCGGCGCAAGCGCCTGTGGATCTTGATGCGCTTACCGGAAAGACCATTCTGCCGGATAGTATGGCTTATGCGCAAAGCAAGCTGGCCCTGACAATGTGGTCGCGGCATATGGCGGACAATACCAAAGACGGCCCTGCAATCATCGCCGTTAATCCCGGGTCTTTCCTCGGTACGCAGATGGTCAAAGATGCATATGGCTCAGAGGGAAAGGATATCGCAATCGGGGTTGATATTATAACCCGTCTGGCCACCGGCCCCGGATACGGAGATGCCAACGGAAAATACTTTGACAATGATGCCGGACAATTCGGCACACCCCACCCTGACGCGCTCAACTCTGAAAAAAACAAGACGATTGTGGATGTAATAGAAGCGGTGCTGTCATCGCTTTTAGGCAAGAAAGCATGATACTATGAAGGCCATGGTTCTGAAGACCTACGGGGATTCTGCGAAATTCGAAGTGGCGGAGATCCCCGACCCGAAGGTCGGGTCCGGACAGGTCGTTGTCCGTATCGCCGCGACCAGCATCAACACTGTTGATACAATGATCCGCAGTATGGGGCAGGAGCTGCTTCCCTTTGCACCGGACCTGCCCGCTGTTCTGGGTATGGATTTCGCCGGAACGGTCGTCGCGGTCGGGGATGGCGTCACCGGGTTTTCAACCGGTGATGAAGTCTATGGCTGTGCCGGAGGGCTGGCGGATTTGCAGGGTGCACTTGCCGAATATATGCCCGTTGATGCAAGACTCATCTCGCTTAAGCCTGAAACGCTCTCTATGCGACAGGCCGCATCTTTGCCGCTTGTTGCGATCACGGCTTACGAAGGTCTGAAACGTGCCGGGACATCCAAAGGCCAGAATGTCCTGATCCACGGCGGGACAGGCGGCGTCGGGCATGTTGCGGTACAACTCGCGAAGCACTACGGCGCTGATGTTTTTTCCACAATAAGCAACGGCGCGCAGGCCGCTGTTGTTGAGGAATATGGCGCGGTTCCGATTAACTATAAAAATCAGGATGTCGGCAGCTATGTGGCTGAGCACACGGATGGTGTCGGCTTTGACGTTGTCTATGACACGGTTGGCGGCGCGAACCTGGCGCTGTCCTTTGAAGCGGCGGCTCTGAATGCCCATGTCGCAACAACAGTATCCTTGCTGCAACTGGATTTGTCTCCTGTCCATTTCAAAGGCCTGTCACTTCACGTTGTCTTCATGCTCATTCAAATGCTGCATAATCACAAGCGCGAAGAACATGCAGCAATACTGGCTGATGTTGCATCCATCGTCGATGCAGGGGCATTAACGCCATTACTGGATGAGACCTGCCATAAATTATCAGAGGTTGAACAGGCTTATAACCGTCTTATCAATGGGCAGGCTATGGGTAAGGTCGTGGTTGAGCTCTAGCTTTCCGGGTCGCCTGTCCGTAACGGTATGACGTCAGCGTATATGACCGGCGGGCTGTTTTTCAGGATGTCCGGCTGTACTGCGGGCAGGTTGCGTAAGGGGACTTACGGTTCCGTGTGGGCCGTTCAAGACCTCGCTGCCTGACAGGTTACGGGCGTGGTGTCTGTGCATCACCGAAATCTTCCAGATAGCGCTCTCTTTGCAGACGGGCGGCTGTGACAGCGTTGTTCAGCAATGTCGCGACCGTGACCGGTCCGACACCGCCCGGAACCGGTGTGATCCAACCGGCGATATCCGCACAACTGTCAAAATCGGCATCCCCGACGACTCTGCCTCCGACCTGGTTGATTCCGATATCAATTAGTGCCGCGCCCGGTTTGAGCATATCGCCAGTGACCAGACCGGGTTTTCCGACGGCAACAAAAACGGCATCGGCTGAGCGTGAATGCATGGCAAGGTTGCGGGTCTGGTGGTGGCATACGGTGACCGTAGCGCCCTCTGCCATCAGCAAGAAGGCAATCGGTTTACCGACAATGGCCGAATGGCCGATAACCGTAACCTCCAGTCCCTCAAGGCTCATTTTGGTGGCCTTGAGCATCTCGACCGCAGCAACGGCTGTACATGGTCCCATGCACAGATCGTTGTAGACAATATCGCCGATATTTGACGGATGCATGCCTTCAACATCTTTCAACGGATGCACGCGCCGCTGGATATCCCTTTCCGGCAGGTGCGCCGGTGTCGGGCGCTGAACGATAATGCCGGTGACACGCCGGTCTGTATTCAGCCCGTGAACGATGCCGAGTAATTCCTCGGCCCCAATGTCCGCCGGATAATCCCGCGCTTCGAAATCCATGCCGGTTTTTTCGGCGGCACGCTGCTGATTACGTACATAGAGTCGTGCCGCTTCGGTGTTTCCGACCGAGATAGAGACCAGGCGCACAGGCCAGCCGTCATTTTTAAGGGCAGCAACATCTGCTGTCACATTCGCGCGTATGCGTCCGGCAATGCCCCGGCCGTCAAGAATTTTGTGTTTTATTTCAGTCATTTGAATATTTCGTAATTTAAGATTGGTTCTGCATGGCATGTAGCCGGAGGCATAACTCGCTCTGAAGCGACTCCTTTTGCAAAACTCTGCCCTTTCCCTGATGCCTTTGCATGGGCTAGAGATGCGCGCTGCAACGGAGAGAATGCTGATGACAAACGTGGCTGTGGTCGGTGCCCAATGGGGCGATGAAGGCAAGGGAAAGATTGTTGACTGGCTGAGCGAGCGCGCCGACGTGGTCGTGCGCTTTCAGGGCGGGCATAATGCCGGTCATACACTAGTCATTGACGGCAAGGTTTATAAGCTGTCGCTGTTGCCGTCCGGTATTGTCCGTCCCGGCAAACGTTCTGTGATCGGCTCCGGCGTGGTGCTGGACCCCTGGGCGCTGCTGGATGAAATCGCGCGCATTAAGGAGCAGGGTGTTGATGTCGGGCCGGAGCGGTTAAAAATTTCCGAAACGGTGCCACTGATCCTGCCGGTCCACCGTGACCTGGACCGTTTGCGCGAGGAGGCCGCGGGCAAAGCGAAAATCGGCACCACGGGCCGCGGCATCGGTCCCGCCTATGAGGATAAAGTCGGACGACGTGCCGTGCGCCTCGGCGATCTGGGCGATGAGGCGACACTGGATGACCGGATCGAACGCCTGCTTGCGCATCATAATCCGTTGCGCAAGGGACTTGACGAAGCGGCGATCGACGGTGCGGTTCTCAAGGCGAAACTGATGGAGGTGGCGCCGCGTATACTGCCGTTTGCGGCTCCGGTCTGGCGTGAGCTGAATCTGGCTTACAAAGCCGGTGAACGAATTCTGTTCGAGGGTGCGCAGGGCGCTTTGCTCGATATTGATTATGGTACGTATCCCTATGTAACCTCCTCCAACACAATGGCAGGGCAGGCGGCGACAGGGTCGGGAATCGGGCCCGGGGCGGTCGGTTATGTGCTCGGGATTGTTAAGGCTTACACAACGCGTGTCGGATCGGGGCCGTTTCCGACAGAGCTGGAGGATGCCACCGGTCAGCGTTTGGGAGAGCGCGGCCATGAATTCGGCACGGTCACCGGCAGAAAGCGGCGCTGCGGCTGGTTCGATGCCTGTCTTGTAAGGCAGACAGCGGCAACATCCGGTATCAACGGAGTCGCATTGACCAAGCTGGATGTTCTGGACGGATTTGACGAGCTGAAAATCTGTACCGGCTATCGCGTGGATGGTGTGGAGTATGATCATCTGCCTGCTGCTGCGGCACTACAGGCCAAAGCGGAGCCGGTTTACGAAATCATGCCCGGCTGGTCTGACTCGACAGAGGGCGCGCGGCGCTGGGCGGACCTGCCTGCTGCTGCGGTGAAATATGTCAAACGGGTAGAAGAGCTGATCGAAACGCCTGTTGCACTTTTGTCAACATCACCGGAGCGTGATGACACCATTCTGGTCACCGACCCGTTTGCAGGATAGCGCGTACCGCGCATATTCAGGAAAAATGACAGCAGGCGTGGCGTTCCGGGCGCTTCGTCATGATCTTTTTATGTATACGGAGATTTTCAGAGCCGCCTGACCTCACAGTCTTGTTCCTTCCCGTGATCGGGTTTGCGTTGCGCATAACGGCGTATGCCACATGCTTATTGTACGGTTAACGACGCTAGAAGGAGTATGAGTATGAAGCGCATTGTAATGATGTTCGCGGCTGTCGTAATGGGATTATCTTTCGCCGGCGCTGCAAAAGCGGCCCCGAAAAGCATCACCCCGGCAGTGACAGAAGTCCCTGCACCGAAGCAGGCACTTGTGCATAAGATAAACGGTTATGGTCATGGGATCGGCCATGGCGGTTTTTCTTTCGGGAAAAAGTTTTTCTTTGGCGGGCCGCGGGTTGTTCATCGCGGTTTCGGCTTCAATCGTGGGTTCAGGCATCGCGGCTTTCGCAGTCACGGGTTCCGGGGCCATCGCGGATTTCGGGGCCATCGGGGTTTCAGAGGGCATCGGGGTTTCAGAGGACACAGAGGCTTTAAAAGGCACCGCGGTTTCAGACGGTAAGTCATCGCCATACACCATAATCCGCTGAAAATCCCTCAACGCTCCTAAGCGGATTATAAAGCAGGCGGCTCTCTCCCGCAGAGCTGCCTGCACCTTTTACTTCCTGTATCGCAACCTTGACTTTCGGATGCGGGCACGTCCATTTCAACGCAATAACAGCGTGGATAAGGTGCCCTGAAATGGCTGCGGTGCGGTCTTTTATTTTAAATATCTGCTTTTACAGCTTTACGATCTTTTGTGCGGTCGGGGCTGCAATTGTGTCGTTCCTGCCTGTCAGGGGACCGATGCGCGCCATGTTCAGGTTCTGGTGTCATGGCACCGTGTTTTTTGTTCGATATGTTCTGGGTGCGAAAATCGAGATCAGGGGCCGCGAACATGCCGGACCTGATACGGCGCTTGTGGTGTCAAAACATCAAAGCGAAATGGATATTGCCATCATGGGCACGGTGTTTCCGGGATACGGGGCAATTGCCATGCAGGAGCTGGACAATTACCCGCTGGTCGGACGCATTGTTACACAACTTGGCCATATAAAAGTGAAAGTCGAAGGTCAGCGGCAAAATCAGTTGCCTCAGGTTCTGGAAGGCGCACGACGCGTCCGTGCCGAGGGGAGGCCCATCCTGATCTATCCGGAGGGCACGCTGATGCGGCCCGGCAAAAAAGAGCGCTATCGTGCCGGTGCCTGGCACATTTATCATGAGCTGGGCGTACCGGCGGTGCCCGTGGCAAAAAGCCTGTCTTTGGCCTGGCCGCGTCGGGACTGGCGTAAGTTTCCGGTACGCTGTGCGATGGAATTTTTGGAGCCTATCCCGCCGGGCCTTGGTAAACAGGAATTTATGCAAATGCTGGAGGACCGGATTGAAACCGGTTCAAATGCTCTGATCCGCGAATTTGCAACGCCGGAACAATTGGACAGCATCCGGTTTGATTACGAGCATGACGGCGGCAGCTGGTCAGCAAACCGCCCGCCGGAAAACCCTCCGGCCTAGGATGTTTTGACCATAGGCGTATGTTTAGCAGCCTCCAGCAGCAGGCCATAGCGTATGCGCGCAAAGGCAACCTCGCGGTACAGCTCGATCAGCTCCCGGATGGGACCGGCAAGGCGCTCCAACCCGGAGACAAAGGCCAGAATAACGCCGATTTCTGTTTCGCCGTTGATAACCAGATACCCGCCGTAAACCGTCACACCGAACGGTCCGAGGGCAATCAGCAGGTTGTTGATTGATTTCATAGTGTTCTTTGTGAGCGCGAATTTTTTCCGCAAGGAAAGAATACGGTCGGTCAGGCCCAGATATTCCTGTGGCGGCTCTTTTCCGACCAGGGCATGTTCGGCGTTATCAACAATAAATCCGCCGAGTTCCCTGACGGTCAGAGCGGTATTTTTTGTCAGTGTATTCATTCGCATCTGGGCAAGCGGTACGATCAGTAATTGCGGTGAATAAAGTGCAAGTGCGATCGAGGCCACCAGCGGCTCGATCCAGAACATGTACCCCAGAACGGATACCAGGGTGCCGAGCTGCAATAACGGACCTGAAAAAGCGGACCCGGCAAATCCGCCCAGCTTCTGTGCCTCGCTGGTCAGCATGGCAACGACAGCACCTTCGTCGATGCTTTCCCCTTTTTGAGACAGTCTCGACGGCGGTGTAACCGTATAGATGCAATGGTATAAAGACTGCCGGAGCGAATGAACCAATCCTGCAGAGATGTATTCACGTTGCAGTTTCATCAGAAATTTCAAACCGGCGCCCAACAGCAATGCGCCGACATAAAACAGTGCAAGAACAACCAGGAGTTCCGCATCTTTTTGTGCAATGGCCTCATCAAGAATACGGCGCTGAATTTCAAGCGGAACAGGGGCCAGAGGCAATAAGGCGAGCGTCAGGATGATGACAATGCCTTGCTTGCGTTTGGTATTTTTCAGAATGTACTTGTAAACGGAGTGCGGCATCTCAGCCATAAAAAATCTCGCAATTTCCGGTGGTCAGAAAACTCTGTTACCTTGTTCTGCCTGCCTTTTCCAGCTGTCGCCGGATAAACCGGATCACATATAAACGGGAGCAGGATGGTATTCCATCGCGCCGCTTGTAAATACCGCTGTCTTGCAGTGCTATAGTAAGCGGTAAAACGGGAAACAATTTTGTGACGGATTCTTCAGTACAAAAAACGCCTGCGCCGCCGGTGGCTCTGATGCGGCAGCGCCGCTTTGCACCGCTGTTCTGGGTACAATCGCTCGGGGCGTTTAATGATCAGGTGTTCAAAACCGGTCTGCTGACGCTGTTGACATTCCGCCTTGCGGATGAACTGGGTCTGAATGCCGGTTTACATAACACAATCGGGGCGGCGCTTTTTATCCTGCCCTTCGCACTGTTTGCACCGACAGCGGGACAGATTGCCGATGGTGTGGATAAGGCAAAGATGATGCGCTTTGTCAAAGGGTGCGAGATTGTGCTGATGGTCCTGGCCGCGATTGCCTATCAGATTCAGAACCTGACATTCCTTTATGTGCTGCTGTTTCTGATGGGCGCACAATCGGCGATGTTTGCGCCTGTGAAATACGGCATCCTGCCCCAGTATCTGCGTGAAGATGAACTTATCTCCGCAAACGGTCTGGTACAGGGGGCGACGTTTCTGGCCATTTTGCTGGGCCAGATTGCCGGGGCGAAACTGATCCTGACGGAAACAGGTGTGACAATTATCGGCATCACGGTGATCGGTATTGCCGTGATCGGGTTCATCGCAAGCCTGTTCGCACCGCCCGCTCCACCTTTGGGAACGCCCCCGCATGTGGACCGGTTTTTTCCCAGAGCCATTTACAAAGTCATCGCCGCCGGACGCAAAGTGCCCAAAGCCTTTGAAGCTGTGCTGGCAATTGCATGGTTCTGGTTTACGGCCGCGATTTTTCTGACGCTGTTACCGCCCTATACGAAAGAGACACTGCGCGGCGATGAGAATGTGTTCATTCTGCTGCTTGCGACGTTCTCTGTAGGGGTGGCAGCGGGAGCTGTGCTGTGCGGCAGGATATTCGGCGCGGATGCACGCATCAGAACCGCCGCCTGGGGTGCAGGCGGTATTGCTCTGTTTTCCGTCTTACTTTTTGTATTGACCGCAATTTATACCGGCGGTTTGCCGGAGGCGGCAAGGGAAAATCCGATGGATATCGGGGCGTTTTTATCCGAGTCTCCGGCGTGGGGCGTGCTGATCTGTTTTGCATGTCTGGCGGCGTGTTCGGGGTTGTATCTGACGCCGGTGAATGTGGTGCTGCAGGTCGAGGCCCCGCCGGAAGAACGGGGCCGGTTTATCGCCTGTTCCAACACGGTTGATGCGGCGGCGATGACATTATCCGCAGCCCTCGCCGCAGTGCTGACGCTAGCGGGTGTGAGTCCGGCGGGGATTTTCGCTCTGGTCGGAGCGAGCGGTTTTCTGGCGGCGCTGTGGGCGCGGCGGCATCCGGCGTGACATTTCCGCACTTCGGCAGGGCAGCAAAATCGGGGGGTTAAATCAGAATACCGGCGACCTCGGTTTCGGATAACCTGTGATCGGCGATGTAAAAAACACGATCCCCCGCGTGGATCAGACAATTTGCCGGCGGATTCATGATCAGCTTTTCTTCACCGGCATGCTGTATCCCGATCAGAGTTGCATCGCATGAGCTTTTCAGCGTTTTCAGAGCATCAGCACATTCCGTACTTTTGGCGTTATGCGGAACGGTAAAGCTGTACTGGGTCGGCCCGTCCAGACTGGACAGCAGAATCCGTTGCAGACTGGATGCGCCGGGATCATAGGCAGAGCGCGCCATCAACTCGACCGACAGCGATTCCTGTGCCTCCGCCGTGGGGCAATAAGAACGCAGCAAATCCGCCGGCCCGGGTGTCTGAAAATACGCAATGATCCGCGGTACGGTCGGAAGGGCGCCTACGGCAAGTGCGGTGGCCAGCGTTTCATCGTCATCTTTGCCAAGGATCAGAGCGACTTTGGCCCGTGCCCCGGCAGAACGCTTTGAGGCCTCTTCACCGGACAGCGCCTCGACTTTGATAAAGTGAATGGCCTCGGGAAGCGGGTTTTCGTCCAGGTCATTGGCGACCAGGACCAGGCCGTGTTCTTTGGCGGCTTCTTCTGCGAGCAGCAGGTTGATCAGCCGCCGTGAGCGTTCGCCATGCCAGCCGAACACGACAATATGACCCTCTTTGCCGGAATAATCCGCACGTCCCTTCATGGCTCTGGTCCATCTGTCTGTGATTGCCTGAATGAGTTTACCGATAACGGCCGTGAACAAAAGCACCGCGCCGGGCATGATCCAAAAGCCCGCGATATAACGTGCGGCTGCGGATGACGGAGAAAAATCGCCGTAACCGACAGTGGTTGCGGTGGTCAGATAGTAATAGGGAAACACTCCGGCACTTGCGATTTCGCCCTCATCAAGTGCCGTCAGTGCAAGCCAGGATGTGCCGACATGAACCGCCAGGCACAGGGCCAGAAACGGCCATGTCACCTCGGCAACCCCGCGATGGATCGTTCTGAGAAGGCGTCCGATTATGGAAGTCGGCTGCTGGTCCACTGGTCTACCGGTTTTTGTGAATGCCTTGTTTTAACAGCACATCTTCAGACCGGCCAGCAGGAAAGTGACCCTGTATCATTCAGATTTTGCTTTTGAACCGGCCTTTCGTCAAACCTGCACCGGCAGGCATCTTTTGTCAAAGTGCCCGTGTTACAGCGATATAGTGATTATGTTCAGTTGCTCCGGACTTGTCCGTGTGTAAGTCCAGAAGATATTGGTCCTTTTAACGGGGTCAGGGATAATTCAAAGGAATATAGCGTGTCTTCGATAAAAATCGGCTTTGAGAACCCGGAAAACCCTGATCTGGCCGCACTGCATGATGCCCGCATCGCGTTTAACTTCGAGGGTTATGATCCTGCGGATTGTTTCACTCCGCCTGTATCCGCACTGGCCGCGCCCGATATGCGGTTCCGTGTGGCCCGCCTGGACGGAGTAGTGACAGGTATGGCGGCGCTGCGTCTGGATGACGGTTGGGGAGAGATCAAAGCAGTTTTTATTGACCCTGCCGCGCGGGGATGCGGTGTTGCGCGGGCCCTTATGGAACACCTGGAAAATGTGGCTCTGGCGGAAGAGGTGCGCTTATTGCGGCTTGAGACAGGCAATCTGCATACGGATGCCATAGAGTTTTATTCCCGTCTCGGCTGGGTTCAAATTCCGCGGTTTGATCCTTATCCTGAGAACGATACCAGTTTGTATTACGAGAAGGCTTTGTCATGAAGCGGCGCTGGATCCTTGCTCTTTCAATGCTTATGACCGCGTGCGATGATAAGCCCGCCCCCGAACCTGTCCCCCCCGCGTCTGATAACGCGGCGGCTGTTGGCGAGCGTGCGCCCGGTACCCTTCGCATAGCGACCTACAACACGCATCTTGCGCGCGGCAAAGCCGGTAAACTGATTGCCGAGTTAAAAGACGGGTCTGCACAGGTTGATGCTGTGATCCGGGTGATTGCCGAGGCTGATCCGGATGTTCTGCTGCTGAACGAGCTGGATTATGATGCTGACCGTACTGCTCTGGCTCTGTTTCAGGAGCGTCTGGCGGTAGAGGGCGTTGAATATGCCTATAGTTTTGTTGCACCGGTCAATACCGGTAAACAGACCGGACTGGACCTGACCGGTGACGGGAAAACCACCGGGCCGGATAATGCACAGAGCTGGGGTGTCTTTGAGGGACAGTTCGGTATGGCCGTACTCTCCCGCCTGCCGGTGATCAGCGAAGATGTCCGGACTTTTTCCGGTGTCCGCTGGAGCGAAATGCCGGACAATCTGTTCCCGCTCGATTATTATCCGGAGGAAGCGTTGGATGTTTTGAGGCTGTCTTCGAAAAGCCATTGGGATATTCCGCTTGATGCGGGGGGGCGGAAGATTCACCTGCTTGCCAGCCATCCGACACCGCCGGTCTTTGACGGGAAAGAGGACCGTAACGGCAGGCGCAATCACGACGAAATCCGCTTCTGGAACGATTACATCAGCGGAAAGGACTGGATGCTTTCGGATCAGGGCAGCACGGGCGGCCTGGAAGATGATGCCGCGTTCGTCATTTTGGGGGATTTGAACAATGACCCTGTGAACGGCGATGGCCGACGCGAGGCGGTAAAGGTATTGCTCGCCCATGACCGTGTTCAGGACCCGGCTCCCTCGGGAGCAGCTGGCACAGCTACGGCTGATTTTGAAGGTGTCGGCCTGTTGCGGGTTGATTACGTATTGCCGTCAGAAGACTTGCAGGTTCAAAGCGCCGGTGTTCTATGGCCCGATGAGGGGGATCCGATGCGCGAGGTTGTGCGCAGCGCCTCGGATCACCGTCTGGTCTGGATTGATATCAGAATGCCGACGGCAGAAAAATAAAGCTTATCTGGCACGGAAATTGCTTTGTAATCTTTCGTGTGATGTCGAAGACCTCCCCCCGGCCTTTGACACCAGATGTGCCGTAGCGGTTTTCGGGTACCAATGTAAGTGAGTAACGCTACGGCGCATATTTTTCGCCACTTATGTCTTTATTGCGGCATCCCGGATACGCGCTGCTGTGCCATTGGTGTGTAATAAAATGCATTTTATCTAAATAATCATACAACGGCAGGTTAATTGGCACGCAACTGGAAGGGCAATGATTTCAATGATTTCAGAACCCAAGGTGCCGGTAATATGCAAAACAGTGACTTTACACATGAAGAAATTGTCATGTTCGCAACGCGCATGTACGGTGAGAACTGGCGGACATCGCTTGCGGAAAGCCTGCATATATCCCGCAAACAGCTGGTTTTGACACTTGCGTCAGGTGACCCTGTTCCCGAGAGTATCACAGCGCCGTTTTTCTCTTTGATGCAAACATATCTCAAGGAACAGCGGGAAGCTGCCGTTATTTTGGAGAGCCGGCTTGAAGAAATCCGCGGCATTAAACGGGAGTCTGGCGGAACACGCGCTGCGCGAAAACATGTGTCGTAAAACACTTTATGAAAATTGCTTTTGCTCAAAAAATTTGAGTCTGAATTTGAGACTCAAATTTATAGAAGAACATCTATAAGGTGTATTATTTAAAATAAAAACCCTTTTGCTTTAGGGCCTGTTGACAGTTACCTTGAATTTATGACGCCCGTGCAGAGATTGATCATCGCCGCGAACGACGTATCGGTTTTACAAGCGCGCATCGCAATGCGTTTGAATTCCTTGAGCTTCTGGAAGTAGTTTTCGATCAG
>CALFWP010000053.1 GCA_937927905.1 uncultured Neomegalonema sp. | reverse complement strand
GCCGTCCCGCGCAAGGACACCAAGGGCATCGCCAAAGCCCTGATCGAAAAATTCGGCAATTTTGAGGGTGTCATCTCGGCATCGCCCGCCCGACTGCGCGAAGTGCCCGATGTTAAAGATGCAATCATCGCACAGCTGAAGGTTGTCGAGGCCGCCGCCCAACGCCTGACCCGTTCGCAAATCGGCGACAAGACCGTTCTGTCAAGCTGGTCCGCGCTGATGGGGTATTGCAAGGCACGGATGGCGCGGTTGGAACATGAGGAATTCCGTGTACTGTTCCTTGACCGTAAAAACGTGCTGATCGCGGATGAGGCGCAAGGGCGCGGAACGGTGGATCATGTCCCGGTCTACCCGCGCGAGATCATGAAGCGTGCATTGGAACTAAATGCAACCGCCCTGATTCTGGCTCACAACCATCCCAGCGGCGATCCGACCCCCTCCCGCGCTGATATCGAGATGACAAAACAGATTGTAGCCGTTGCCAAACCGCTGGGTGTCACCGTGCATGACCATGTCATTATTGCCCGGGAAATGGATGCCAGCTTCAAGGCACTGGGGCTATTGTAATCCCTTACCCGCTTTGCTCCGCTCTCAGGTCATGTCTGCCAGATCACAGATAATCCGCCATTCATCCTCTGATACCGGGACCACCGACAGGCGGGATTGTTTGAGCAGAGCCATATCCTGCAATCCGGGATGTGCTTTGATCTCATCAAGGGTGACTGCACTGCGCACTGCTTTAAGCGCACGCACATCCACACATTCCCACCGCGGGTCATCCGTGGTCGAATCCGGGTGTGCCTCCGCACAGACCTCCAGAATGCCGACAATCCGCTTTTCCTTGACCGAATGATAAAAGAATCCCCGGTCCCCGGTTTTCATGGACCGCATATTATTGCGCGCCTGATAATTGCGCACGCCGTCCCATTCTTCGCCCGCCGCGCCTTTTGCCGCCAGATCATCCCAGGAAAACGCCTCGGGTTCGGATTTGAACAGCCAGTATGCCAATGGTCACCTCTCCGCTTCAAACCCGTGCATCCGCAAGGCCCATTGCAAGGCAATGACCACGCCCTTGGCAAACGGCAGGATCGCAAGCGCCAGCACCGCCGTCAGAACCGGCCACATCACCATATGCACCCAATCCGGCAACGGCCAATTCAGGGCACCGTAAAGCATAAGCGGTCCGATAATATGCCCGGTAATCATAATCGTGATCCACGGATGCATGTCATCTGCACGGTGATGGTGAAAAGCCTGCCCGCAATTGGCGCAATGATCATTTACCGACAGATAGCCGTTGAACATCTTTCCCTCATTGCACTGCGGACATTTGCGCCGCAGCCCTCTGGACAAGGCAGGCCGCAATGCGCGTTTTACGGGGAGTTCGGCATGATTTACAGTCATTATTACTCTTTCAGCATACGGCATTCACCACAGACCATAATACGTCGTCCGCCGGATTATTCAGGCAACTGTATGGCATTCGCAGCAAATAAATACAGCTCTTAACGACGGAAAAATGCCGCGTGTGCGTATGAGAACCATGGCACTCACCACAGGAACAAAGAAAGAAGCGGGAATTATGAAAATAGGCTTTTTTTATATCGCAGCTCTCGCCGTAACCGTGACCGCGTCGGCAGCATACGCCAATCATCATTCCGGTGACCGCGCACAGCGCATGTTTGAGCGGCTGGACCTGAATAAAGACGAACAGATCACCCGCGAAGAGGCCCTTGAAGCCGCCCGCAACCGCTTTGCACGTATGGACAGCGACAGGGACGGCATTGTCACCCGTACGGAGAAAAAGGCTGCGCGCAAGGCCAGACGCTTTCTCAGAATGGATGCCAACGGCGACGGCGCGGTCACACTGGACGAAATGCAGGCGGCAACAGGCAAGCGGGTAAAGCGCCGTTTTGCGCGGCTCGATGCCGACGGCAATGGCGTTTTGACCGCCGATGAAGCGCAAAAACGCGATAAACCGCGCAAACAGCGCAAGTTCGGGCGCAAGCAGGTCACGTTCCAGGACCTTGACGCGCGTATCACACGTATGTTTGACCGTGCAGACCGGAATAAAGACGGCTTTATCACCCGGGATGAAGCAAAACAAATGCGCCGCCATGGCAAGCGCGGCTAAAGGTCTATTACCGGATTGGACGGCGCAGTCCCGCGCCCGTGCGACCGGATCGGGAGTGCGGATACGCATGGGTGCAAAAACTCCGCAGGGCGATGACGATGACGCGCTGATTGCGCGTTTTGCGGCCGGAGATCAGTCCGCCGCCCGTCTTTTGGCGGAGCGGCATACCGGCCGGGTGCTTGCGGTGGCAACGCGGATGCTGAAAAATTCCGCCGATGCCGAGGATGTTGCGCAGGAGGCCATGATGCGTGCCTGGAAAACCGCTGCGGACTGGAGGCCAGGCGAAGCAAAATTTTCGACCTGGCTTTACAGGGTTGCAGTCAATCTCTGCTATGACCGGCTGCGCAGGCACCGGACAAAACCGCTTGAAGATGCACCGGAACCCGTAGATGACCGCGCCAGTGCCCAGCAGGGCATGGAGGCGGATGACACGCTCTCGATTCTCAAAGCGGCGATGATGGACTTGCCGGAACGACAGCGCGCGGCGATTCAGCTCAGCCACTTTGACGAAAAGAGCAACCCCGAGACTGCGGATATTCTCGGAATTAGTGTCGAGGCGGTTGAATCGCTTCTGTCCCGCGGACGCCGCAGTTTACGTAAAGCGCTTTCCGGTCAGCGCGAACTCCTGATGGAGGATTTATGATGACGATGACAATAGACAGATTTGATGAGCTGGCCGCGATCCATGGCGCGGAGATCCGGCGCTGGCCGCAGGCTGAACAGGCCGCAGCAAAGGCGCTGGCCGGCACTTCACCCGCTGCGCAGGCTGTCCTTGAGCGGGAGCAGGCACTGGATGACGCGCTGAGTGCATGGGACACCCCCGCTCCGTCCGAAGCACTAATGGCCCGCATCCTCGGTGACGCGGCAGAGGTCAGCTTATCCACCGTAAACACCGCCACCATCGCACCGCAACGGTTACCCGAACGGACAACGTCCGGTATCCTTGCATGGTTTTCCGGCATATCGAGCTGGCGTCCCGCCGGTGCAATGGCGGCCTGCCTTGCAGCCGGTTTCAGCATAGGCATTTACGGTGCCCCGTTACCGGATGGCCTGAACACCCCGGGCGCAAGTGAAGATAATGCTATCATCGCGAATTTCTTTAGCGATGATGACGACAGCGATCCTTTTGATCTGGAGATCCTTTAATGGCGCAGGCCGCAAAATCCGGCTGGCTGAAACCGGTGCTGGGGATTTCTCTGGCACTGAATGTTTTCTTTATCGGGCTGTATGGCGGGTCGCTGTTTCAGGAAAAACCTGAAAAGCGCGGTACTGCCCCGAAAAGCTATCTTTCGACCCTCAGCCCGGAACGGCAGGAAGAGGTCAAAGCCCAGTTCTCCAAGATGCGCGAAACCCGCCGCACATCACGCAAAGAAACCCGTGCTGCCTGGGCGCAGGTGCGCAAAGCCATGACCGCTGATCCTTTCGATCGTGCCGCGCTGGAAACGGCCATGCAAAAGGTGATCGACACCCGCACCGGGCGGCTTGAAAAACGCTACGAAACCATGATCGAATTTGTCTCCGCCATGAATACCGAAGAACGCATCGCCTTCTCCGATGCCATGAGCGAGCGCTGGCGCCGCCGCATGGAACGCCGCCGCAGGCGCGAGGCCGAATAACCCCGAATAACGGCCCTGCGTTGCAGCGCTGTTATTCGGGAAAAAATCCGGCAATCTTTTCATGAAAGGCGGGCAAACGGCCGAACAGACTCCAGTAATGGGGAGAAAGGCCCTGAAGGTCCGTTTCATTCACCTGCAGGATAATCATATCCGCACGCGCATCCCGTACCGCTTTTTTCAGGATAGTATGCTGACGGACAATCGAAATCCCGCCAACCCCCGCATTGCGCACATGATGTTGCGGCAAACGGCGTTGCAGCGCTGCGGGCCAGGTATCCTGATCCGACAGTGAGGTACCGTAGGTGAAGGAATCGCCGATCAGCAGCACGGATGGCCGCCCGCTTTGCGCCTCCGCACCGCCCGCCGAACGGAAACCGTGCGAATCACTGGTAAAGCGGAAGGCAAGCCCCTTCGCCGTCTCGCGTATTTCCGACAGGTTATTCACCCATGGCCCCGTCAGAGCGCCGCTTCCGGACGCGGCATCCCTGCAGGCATCCGGCGCATTGTCCCGGATATGATCCGCCACCGCCTGTGCCGTCAGGTGCCCGAGCATACGCGAGGGATGAATATCGCCGGGGCTGAGATAGAGCAGCTCCGCCCCGAAGCGTTGTTTAACCGGTGCCATATCAATGAAGGCAATCCCTGCATCCTGCGCAAGACCGGCATAATAATCCCGCGCGATTCCAAAGGACGGTTCAGTTGGCATGTAGACCATGACCACCGAACAGGACCGCGCCCGCGCCGTGTCCATAAACGCGCTGAATTCGGCGGCATAACTTTTTTCAAAAGCCTGCCTCAGACCGGTATTCTCCGGCTGATACACTGCATGTAACGGAATAACGCGCGTATCGGGCTGGGATGTTGCCGCTTTGACCCGGTCCGCAAACCACACCAGGCCAAGGCCCCGTTCGCTGCCGCGCTGAAAGTTGAGATACCCCGCCCCGATCTCCGCAAGACAAAGCGCGCCCAATGCGGCACCGGCAATTTTGAAAAGTCTACGCATGATCAAACCACCTGTGCTGTCCGCTGCGCCTGTTTTTTGCGCTGCGTCTGAAACATCTTTTGCAAGGGCCGCTCTATCAGCAATCCGGTGACAACACCGAACCCGAGACCGGCAGCCGTCAGATACAGCATCTTCATCTCACTGCTGAGAGATGCCCCCAGGCCCAGCACGCCCAGCACCTGATTGCCGATGGCCATGCCGAACAGGTGCATGAGATAAATCGAATAGGACAGCGATCCGAAAAATACACCGGCACGCCATGGTCTGACCGCGTGATACCGGTCAAGTTGCGCACAGCCGAGGACAATCATGGCTGACGGAATGCCGTAATAAAGACGGGCAGGATCCGCATATCCGTCCATAATACCCGTATTTTCCAAATATCCGACGGCAAAGAACAGCACCACTCCGCCGCCCAGCATCATGAAAGAGTACAGACGCGAAAAGGTGAATGTATGCGCCAGATACGCCACCATCATGCCCATGATGAATTGCAGATTATAACTGGCAAAGACAAAAGGCGTCTCTTTACCTGCCCCGATCGCCAGAAAATACAGCATAACCACGGCCCAGATCACACAAAGTGCTGCACCATTCGCAAAGCCGATTATGAAAAACACCCCAAACAGCGCGTAAAACAGCATTTCATGGCGTAAGGTCCAGGACACCCCGACAAGGCTGTCCGCTGGCACCAGCAACGCATCAAGTGACAGCACATCAAATGACGGCAGCGCCTCGCCCTTGAGCACCAGCATCAGCATAGAAAACACCAGCGCGACCCAGAACAGCGGATAAATTCGCGCAATTCGCCGCATGAAATAATCCGGCAAGCGTGACGGTTCTCCCAAATGCCACCGATGGACGTAGAAAATAATAAAACCGCTGATCACAAAAAAGAAATCAACGCCCGCATGACCGAACAGAAACGCGGATGAAAACGGTCTTTCCCCTGTCTCTTTGTCCATGTGAACACTGGCATGATACAAAACGACCAGAAACGCGGCGATACCGCGTCCGGTTTCGATCGAGCCAAGGATATTTTTCTTCGCCGCTACAGGGGTATCAGACATAATGATACCAATTCCTTTTTTGATCATCAGAGATACCGGAGTTCTGAATTCATAAATAAATAGAACAGGTTAATTTTCGATACACAGGCAAGTCCGGACCATAAGGCCCTGTTGCACCTTTGTTTAAACAGGACGGCTCTGAACGTCAGGATTGCGGTTTATCCGCACGGGCGGTCATACTAGTATGCCGCCGGACCCCGGCACGTCCTGATTCAAGCGAAAGCCATGCCAATGCCTGATCTTAACCCCGTGATCGACGCCCTCTCAATGCCAGCCATTCCGAAGGTCCAGTCATGGGCACGCGCCTATGACGGTTCAAAGGGGCCTTTGTTTGATCTGTCCCAGGCTGTGCCGGGTTATCCGCCGCCGCCGGAGATGTTGGACTGGCTGGCCGAGGCGGGCCGGTCGGTCGCGATGACCGGATACGGGGAAATCGAGGGCGAAAGCGATCTGCGCAGCGCATATGCCGCACAGCTTTCCCGGGAATATTGTGCCGGAATTGACCCTGCCGAAACACATATCACTTCGGGGTGTAATCAGGCATTCGTGGCAACGGCCATGGCAATTGCCGGGCATGGTGACGCGCTGCTGATGACCAATCCGCGTTATTTTAACCATGACAGCACACTGGCCATGCTCGGGATTAAAACGCGCTATGTGGATGTGGATCCGGAAAACGGGTTTCAGCCTGATCCCGATGCCATCCGCGCTGCTCTGCCGGGGGTGCGTGCCTTTGCGCTTGTCAGTCCTAACAATCCCACAGGTGCGGTCTATGCGCCGGATGTGCTGGAGGCGATTTTCACCGCCTGCCGCGAGGCCGGTGTCTGGATGATCCTGGACGAAACATACCGGGATTTCAGCGAAGACCGCCACAGCCTGTTCACCAATCAAGGATGGCAGGATAATTTCATTCAGCTTTACAGCTTTTCCAAATCCTTCTGTATTCCCGGTCACCGTCTCGGGGCGGTCACGGCGGGAAAATCTGTCATCGACGGTATTGCAAAAGTTATGGACAACCTGCAAATCTGCGCCCCCCGCGCCGCACAGCATGCGGTCGCCCGCGCGATTGAGCCTCTGGCGGACTGGCGCGCGGAAAATCGTGCCGAGATTACAAAACGCACCGCCGCATTACGTGAAACCATGACCCGCGCCCCGGGGTGGGAGATCGGCGCAATCGGGGCCTATTTCGCCTATATAAAGCATCCGTTCGGGGATCGCGGTTCAGAACAGGTCGCGCAGGGTCTTGCGGAACAGGTCGGCGTGTCCTGTATTCCGGGGTCGTTTTTCGGTGAAAATCAGGAGCAGTATCTGCGCCTTGCCTTCGCAAATGCCGATGCGGACATCTTGCACGGACTGGCGTACAGGCTGAACGCATACCGCTAAACCAGCGCCTGTAAGTGCCATACCCGCGCCATGATCACTCTGTTTACTCGGATTTTTGTGCGAGTGTCTATGCCGATCCGTGCCGTCATACTTGCCGCTGCCGCCCTGCTCACAGGCACCGTACAAGCGGCGGAAAACGATTTGCTGATTGAAGGCAGTGTCCTGTGCAGCAATTTCGATCCCCTGACCGACACATGCCGCACGATCACCGCAGTTACCAAAATCGATGGCAATTTACGGTACAGCCGCTCTCGCCGTAAGGTCGCTTTGCCTGATGAATCGCTACTGCTGGAAACCGAAGGCATCGCCCGGGTGGAGGGCCTGCGTGTTTGCGGCGTCAGACCTACGGCAAAGCCGCGCGTAACACCGGCGGATAGCAAATATGCCGCAGCTGTGCTGATGGTCCATATCCGCAAGCGGGATTTCCGTATCAAGCGGGGAGATTGCATTATCTATAAACCCTGCGGGTCCGGCTATCATCTCTTCCGGTTTCAAAACGGCAGGCTGGACGACAAACAACGGTCTTTTACCACCGTTTTCCGTCCCGGTGACCCGCGTATCGGACGCATCACGCTACGGGATCGGGTGTTCGGCGTTCCGGAAACACCGCCCTCGGAATGCGAGCCTGTGTCGTAAAGCTGCCCCTTACCATGCATCGCCGTAAATCGCGCGGGCATCGGTAACGCTGACCCTGCGGGGATTGTTCTGTAACAGCCGCGTTTGCGCCGCAGTGTCCTGAGCCATGACATCAAGATCGGCCTCTGTAATGTTCAACTCCCGCAGTTTTGCAGGCAGGCCAAGCGACGGCCCGAGGCGCTCAAACCCGCTGATCAGCCCTTCTGACGTCGCTTCGCCGAAAATCACTTCACCCAGCTGTGCATATTCCGCATCACAGGCCGGGCTGTTGAAGCGCAACACCGGTGCCAGCATCATTGAATTGCTCAGGCCGTGGGTCACATGGAACCGTACCCCCAGCGGATAGGCCAGTGCATGAACGGCGGCACAGGGCGCATTGGCAAAAGACTGACCCGCCAGCATCGCCCCCAGCAGCATATTCCCCCGCGCCGCCACATCACCTGGGATCTCTATAACTCTGCGGATATTTCCCGAAAGCAGGCGCAGCGCCTCCAGCGCCAGAGCATCGGAAAGTGGATTCTTTTTCAGCCTGGTGGTATAAGCTTCTATCGCATGGACTATGGCATCAATACCCGTTGCCGCCGTCTGATCCAGCGGCACACTCAGGGTCAGCAACGGATCAAGAATCGCCAGATCCGGCAATAGCTGGTGCGAGGATATGCCCATTTTTTCCGTTGCCGATTTCGTTAGCACTGAAATCGGCGTCATTTCCGATCCTGTTCCGGCGGTCGTGGGCACCAACACCAGGGGCAGCCTTTCGCCGGTGCATTGCTCGACGCCGTAACATTCTTCAAGCGGCTGATCCGAACGCAGTAGATACGCAGCAACTTTTGCGGTATCCATGACCGAGCCGCCGCCGAAGCCGATCACACCGCTGACACCGGCCCCGCGCCCTGCGGTCACAGCCGCCCTGACACAGTGTACCGGGGGATCCGGCAACACGCCGTCGTAAATCGTGACAGAGACGCCGCTTGCCTTCAGACCGGCCAGCGCGTCATCCGCAAGGCCGAGCGCGCGGATATTGCTGTCCGTGACAAACAGCACATGCCCGCCGGTCAGGACCGAAGACAAACGGCCCAGCTGTGCGGCCATACCGGTGCCGAATTCAAAATGCGGCGTGGTCCTGAAGCTGAAACCGGTCATGGAGTTCTCCTGAAATCACGGACAAAACAAAGGAGTTTATATACAATTTTGTCCGAATTTTAAATTTCCCGAAAACCGATTAAAGGCGTCATGCCATAGATGCCATCCGACCTGCCAAGGACGCTTTTTATTGACTCGTGCAGGATGCACATCCGAGCGTCTTGATTTACCCGCAGGATTATTGATTTCGCGATCTCTGAAAGTGCGAAAGTCCGACGTCCGGTAGATTTATGATCATCTCTTAATTATCGCACTGAAATCAGACAATCGCCCGTATATGAAGTCTCGGAAAGGGCCGTGCAGTAAAGTGTGCTTCAATCACCCTTTAATTGCGTGCCGTGCAATTTTTCAATGTATTGGTTTGGTGTGGCTGAATTTATTAAAGTTTGACCGTTAGTATTTTTCAAAACGAGATACAGAATGTAATCGGAGAAAGTCTATGTTTGGTCGCTTTTGGCAAGATGAAAGTGGCGCTACCGCAATTGAGTATGGTATAATTGTTTCTTTTGTTGCAATTGGTGCTGTGACAGCAATAGGTGAAGCATTAAAAGAATCTGAAAAAATGTTTGAGGATCTTGCGAAAACATTTGATAAAGTTTCTACTCCTTGAATGTATAATACAATTCAATATATTTATAAAAATAAAATTTTATATAAATTTTCTTGTTTACAATGCTTAGTATAATTACTTGCGCACGTTATTGGTTGTTAATTTTAGTATTATCATTTTGACAATGATAGTATTTATACCGGAGTGGACCATTGGCAGGATTACGTGAAAACCTACACCGTCGGGTTGCGCAGGCATTTATTGATATCGGACGGGAGCACCGCCTACTTGCCTTATTGAGAGAGCGTGAAAACAAACGTCTGAAAAACCAATTGGGCAACGAAGTGCTGTACGGGCCGTTGAAGGGCTTTAAGCTGATTGATGTTGCGCAATGGGGTGCATCGGACCATCCGCTGAAAATCCTCGGACTTTATGAGCAGCCGGTTCAGTCGCGGATGGCGGAGCTGGGACCGTTAAACAGGATTTTCTGCCTTGGTGCCGCCGACGGCTTTTTCGGTGTCGGTGCGGTTGCGGCGGGGCTGGCCAAACGGTCACTGAACTGGGAGATGGTGGAAGAAAGCCGCCGGATCATTGCGGAAACCGCTGAATTGAACGGCGTGGCGGATGCCATAAAGACTTTCGATATCGCTGATAGCGGATTTGTTGCTGAAACAGGTGAGGAGGCCCCCGGCCCCGGTGACCTGGTCCTGATTGATGTTGAAGGTGCCGAATACGATATTCTTACGGCAGAAACTCTGAAGGTGCTGTCTGCAACCCGCGTCATTACTGAATTACACCCGTTTCTTGTCCCGGAGGGTAAGGCGAAGGAAGAGGCCTTGCTGGAAAGAGCGGGCGCGGTATTCGACATTAATTTCATTGATGACTCGATCCGGGATGTGACCGGCATCCCCGAATTCCGGGAGATGAGCGATGATGCGCGCTGGTTGGCGTGCTCGGAAGCACGGGAAAGGCAGATGCGCTGGGCCTGTTTCATGCCCAGACAGAGCTGACGGCGTTCAATCCGCGTTCTCTGATAACAGGGCGCAACAAACTGTTATGTGTACCCTGTGTTCAGCTTTGCAGAGTTAAGATAAAAAACGAACCGAATCACGGGCGGTTTATCCGGATCATTCAGGTCCGGGTAGGCTTCCCATTCTGATTGCTGAACTCTCAGGGAGCACGCGGGTATGCCCCGCGCGGATATAATGACGAAATCCGAGGCCCGCCGGCCGTCCGGCAACGACGCTTTCACGCAACTTTCCTTTCTTCAGGGTGCCAATGCCGCGTATGTCGAGGCGCTATATGCCCGCTATGCGGAGGACCGGTCTTCGGTCAGTGAGGAATGGCAGAAATTTTTCAAGGGTATCGATGACAGTGATGCCGATCCCAAAGCCAACGCGGCCGGACCAAGCTGGCAAAGAGATGACTGGCCACCGCGCGCAAACGGAGAGCTGATCGCCGCGCTTGACGGGCAATGGGATGTGCTGCCTGATCCAGCGGCTGTCGCAAAAAAAATAAAAGGCAAAAGTGCCGCGAATGGCCAGAGTCTGACGACAGAGGCCGTGCGCGCGGCAACGCTGGATTCAATCCGTGCAATTATGTTTGTCCGTGCCCACCGGCACCGGGGGCATCTGGCGGCCAATCTGGACCCGTTGGGCATTGTGAATGTCGAAAGCGCGCCGGAGCTTGACCCGGCATTTTACGGATTTACGGATGCGGATCTCGACCGCCCGATTTTCATTGATAATGTTCTGGGTATTGAAAGCGCACCGATGCGCGAAATCAATGATATTGTTAAAAAGACCTATTGCGGCACCTTTGCCCTACAATACATGCACATTTCCGATCCTGATGAGGCCGCATGGCTGAAAGAGCGGATCGAGGGGCGCGACAAGGAAGTCAGCTTTACGCCGGAGGGCCGCAAAGCCATTCTGAATAAGCTGATCGAAACCGAGGGTTTCGAGAAATTTCTCAACGTTAAATATACCGGCACCAAACGTTTCGGCATTGACGGCGGCGAAGCGCTGGTTCCGGCGATGGAACAGATCATCAAGCGCGGCGGTGCGCTGGGCGCAACGGATATTATCATCGGTATGCCTCACCGGGGGCGTTTGAACGTGCTGGCCAATGTGATGGCCAAGCCGTTCCGTGCGATTTTTAACGAATTTCAGGGCGGCAGCTTCAAGCCCGAGGATGTGGACGGCTCCGGTGATGTGAAATATCACCTTGGCGCATCCTCGGACCGTGAGTTTGACGGCAACAGCGTTCACCTGTCGCTGACCGCGAACCCGTCTCACCTTGAGGCGGTGAACCCGGTGGTACTGGGCAAGGCCCGCGCAAAACAGGCCCAGAATGGTGACCGGGAGGCGCGCAATTCGGTGATCCCGGTACTGCTGCACGGGGATGCGGCCTTTGCCGGACAGGGTGTCGTGGCCGAGTGTTTCGGTCTGTCGGGCCTGGTCGGGCACCGTACCGGCGGCGCAATACATATTGTTGTCAACAACCAGATCGGGTTTACCACCGCACCGCGTTTTTCGCGGTCCTCACCTTACCCGTCTGATATTTCACTGATGGTTGAGGCCCCGATTTTCCATGTCAACGGCGATGATCCCGAGGCCGTGACCCATGCCGCGAAAGTGGCAACGGAATACCGGCAAAAATTCCGCAAGGACGTGGTGATAGATATCTTCTGTTACCGCCGCTTCGGGCATAACGAAGGCGATGAACCGATGTTCACTCAGCCTTCAATGTACAAAAAGATCAAAAAACACCCGACCACACTGTCAATTTACAGTGACCGCCTTGTCGGTGAGGGTGTTCTGACCGAAGCCGATGTTGAAACCATGAAAACGGAGTTCAATGATCACCTGCAGGCCGAATTCACAGCCGGTGAGGATTACCGCCCGAACAAGGCCGATTGGCTGGACGGTAAATGGTCGGGACTGGCCACCGGCAAGGGCGAGTATCAGCGCGGGGAAACCGCCTATCCCGCTGAACGGTTGATGGAAATCGGGAAAACACTGACCCGTGTACCCGAAGGCTTTAATATCCACCGCACCGTTGCCCGGCAATTGCGGGCAAAAGAGGAGATGTTTGAAACCGGTAAGGGCTTTGACTGGGCCACGGCCGAGGCAATGGCGTTTTCATCCCTGATTGAAGAAGGATTCCCGGTACGCCTGTCCGGGCAGGATTGTACGCGCGGGACGTTCTCCCAGCGCCATTCCGCCTTTATCGATCAGGAAACCGAAGAGCGCCATTATCCTATGAAACAGCTCAAGGACGGAAATGACTATGAGGTCATCGACTCGATGCTGTCCGAATATGCCGTGCTCGGGTTTGAATACGGGTACACGATGGCCGAACCGAATGCGTTGGTGCTTTGGGAGGCGCAATTCGGAGATTTTGTGAACGGCGCCCAGATCATGATTGATCAGTTCATTTCCTCCGGCGAGCGTAAATGGCTGCGTATGTCCGGTCTCGTCATGTTGCTCCCCCATGGCTATGAGGGGCAGGGACCGGAGCACTCCTCCGCACGTGTCGAGCGGTTTTTGCAGATGTCCGCAGAGGAAAACTGGATCGTTGCGAACTGTACGACACCGGCGAATTATTTCCACATTCTGCGCCGTCAGATGCACCGCGATTTCCGTAAGCCGCTGATCCTGTTTACACCGAAATCCCTGCTGCGGCATAAGCGCTGTGTGTCGGATATCGAACAGTTTGATAGCGGATCAAGCTTTCACCGTGTGCTTTGGGATGATGCGCAATTCGGAACGTCGGATACGCAGCTGGTGCCGGATGACCGGATCAAACGTGTCGTGATCTGTACCGGCAAGGTCTATTTCGATCTGCTTGCGGAGCGGGATGCGCGGGGTCTGACGGATGTGTATCTGTTGCGCGTTGAACAGCTTTACCCGTTTGCGGCCATGGCACTGATGAAA
>CALFWP010000052.1 GCA_937927905.1 uncultured Neomegalonema sp. | reverse complement strand
CACCGCCATTGTCGAACAGGTCTTTTGCAATGTATTTTCCGCCCGGTTTCAAATCGACGAAGTACGGTGTTGATTTGAAAATCTCGACCACATCCATCAGGTCAAACTTGATCCCCGCTTCGTGGGCAATAGCCGGAAGGTGCAGCCCTGCATTTGTCGATCCGCCGGTACAAGCCACGACACGCGCCGCATTTTCCAGAGATTTCAGCGTCACAATGTCCCGCGCACGAATGCCCTGGGCCAGCAGATTCATGACCGCTTCACCGGCACCGACACAATACTGATCGCGGCTTTCATACACCGCAGGCGCACCTGAGGAATACGGCAGTGCCAGCCCGATCGCCTCGGAGACGCAAGCCATTGTGTTGGCGGTGAATTGCCCGCCGCACGCACCCGCGCTCGGACAGGCGACGGCTTCAAGTTTTTCCAGTTCGCAGGTGGTCATATTGCCTGCCTGATGCTGGCCAACGGCCTCGAACACGTCCTGCACCGTAACATCGCGCCCCTCATAACGCCCGGGCAGAATCGAGCCACCGTAGACGAATACACTCGGCGTGTTCAGCCGCGTCATGGCCATCATCATACCCGGTAAAGACTTGTCGCATCCGGCCAGACCGACAATCGCATCATAGGCATGGCCGCGCATGGTCAGTTCGACCGTATCCGCAATCGCTTCGCGGGAGGCGAGCGAAGAGCGCATCCCTTCATGCCCCATTGCGATGCCGTCCGTCACGGTTATGGTTGTGAATTCGCGCGGCGTACCACGGGCCTCCTTGACACCCAGTTTTACAGCCTGAGCCTGTCTGTTGAGCGCCATGTTACAGGGTGCCGCTTCGTTCCAACAGGTCGCGACCCCGACAAAAGGACGGTGGATTTCTTCATCCGTCAACCCCATGGCGTAGAGAAAAGACCGGTGCGGTGCCCGCGACGGGCCTTCGGTGACATGACGGCTGGGCAGTTTGGATTTATCGAAACGTGTAGGTGTTGAGCCGTCCATGAGTCTTCCCTCTTTGAAACGCGGATATCTGTTTTCTATCGCTTTAAGCCCAAAGTGCCCGATGCTCAATATTTAGCGGGCAGATTTCAGTGAAACCGTCAGCAGGACGCCGGAATCTTCAGGCAAGGCGTGTTTTGCGAACCATCCACAGACCGAAAAGCGCAATAAAGGCCCCAAATGTACTGACGAAAAGCCAGACTGTGGTCCGGATGTCCCGCAAATTGTTCCAATAGCCGTTCTTATAATCAATAACTGTAACGGTCCGGCCCGCCCGGTACTGTGCAATGATTTCCCGCGCCCTTTCCTGCGCCATCCACTGAAATCCCTTCACAAGAACAACATCGCCGGACGCAAGCCGGACATCAACAACAGGCAGGGAATCGGGGTGTTTTGCACGTGTTTCCACAGTCACCATTGTGACCACAGCGCCGGTTTTGGACAATAATACCGCATGAACAGGCGGCTTCATCAGGACATAACCGGCCACATACAGAATCAATCCGCCGATCATTGCCACCACGAGGAAAAATTTCTGTGACGGATTCATAATCAGGCCCCCAGCTCTTCACGCAGGGCTTCAAGTTCCAACCATTCTTCCTCGGATTTTGCCAGCTTGTCCTGACGTTCTGACAAGGCGGCACCGGCTTTGACGAATTTGGCGTTGTCTTTGGTAAACAGATCAGGATCGGCCAGCAATTCTTCCAGTTTGGCAATCTCCGCCTCAAGCCGTTCCATTTCTTCCGGCAGTTTTTCAAGGCGGTGCGTTTGTTTGTATGATAGTTTGCCGCCCGCTTTGGGGGAGTGAACCTGTGAAGGTGACGCAGCGGGTTTTGAGACCGCGGGTTTTCCGGCAGGAGTGCGCGTGGATTGTTCACCGCGCAACGCCCGGTAGTCCGACCATCCGCCGGCATATTCAACCGCTGTTCCATCGCCCTCCATTGCAATGGTCGAGGTCGCGATACGGTCAATGAAATCCCGGTCGTGACTGACAAGCAGCAACGTGCCGTCGTAATCCGCAAGCAGCTCCTGCAACAGATCAAGCGTTTCCATATCAAGATCATTGGTCGGCTCATCCAGCACAAGCAGGTTACTTTCGCGGGCCATGATCTTTGCCAGTAAAAGCCGCGCCCGTTCCCCCCCCGACAGGGCCGAAACAGGACCGCGCGCCTGTCGCTCGTCGAAAAGGAATTCTTTCAGATAGCCGACAACATGCTTGGGCTTTCCGCGCACAAGGATCTGATCATTCGATCCCTTAACACCCAGCAATTTATCCTCTGTCATCGCTTCCCAGAGCGACAGGTGTTCCGGCACCTCACGGGTCTGGTCCAGAACCGCGACATTGATATTCGCACCATGCAGGACCGTTCCGGTATCCGGTTCCAGGTTTTTCAACAGCATTTTCAGAAGGGTCGTCTTACCCGCCCCGTTCGGACCGACAAATGCCACCCTGTCACCGCGCATGATCTTTGCCGAAAAATCTGACAACAGCGGTGTTCCGGAAAATGTTTTGAAAAGCTCTTTTGCCTCTATGACCAACTTGCCGGATGTCTTACCGGACTCCAGCACCATTGCGGCGGGGCCTGCACGCTGTACGTGGGTCCGCTTCGCCTCACGCAAGGCGGCCAGTTCCGCCACACGGCGAACATTGCGTTTGCGGCGCCCCGAAACCCCGTGAACAATCCAGTGTTCCTCACGCTTTATTTTCCGGCCCAGCTTATGCTGCTCCGCATCCTCTTCCTCAAAGGTCTTTTCCTGCCAGGCTTCAAAGCGTCCGAAGCCTTCGGCATTGCGGCGCATGACCCCGCGATCCAGCCAGAGCGTCCCCTTTGTAACGCGGTTCAGAAAGGCGCGGTCGTGACTGATCACCACATACCCTGTCCGGCTTTCGAGCAATTCGTTTTCCAGCCATTCGATCGCAGTGACATCCAGATGGTTCGTCGGTTCGTCCAGCAGCATCAGGTCGGGCTCAGATGCCATCATCCGCGCCAGCGCCGCGCGGCGTTTTTCCCCGCCCGAGGCGGACGCGGCCGCAACAGACCCGTCAAGACGCAATCCGTCCAGTGCAATCTGTGCCTTGTATACTTCATCCTCATCCACATCCACTGCTGCATAATCCAGCACCGTGTCATAACCGGACAGGTCAGGATCCTGCGGCAAATATGCAATTTTGCCTCCCGGCTGTACAAAGCGTTCACCCTGATCGTGCTGCACGATACCGGCGGCAATTTTCAGCAATGTCGATTTGCCAGAACCGTTGCGCCCAACCAGGCACAGCCGCTCGGTTTGCTCTATGGCAAGGGATATATCCGCAAACAAAGGATCCCCGCCGAATGTCAGAGAAATACCGGAAAGTGACAGAATGGGCGGACGTGCCATTGAATGACCTCATTTGTGCATGGATTCCGGCGCAAAACTTGCGGAATTAGCGATGAACCCGATATAGAGTTGCGCCATAAAGCGCAATGAAATGACGATAACAGTGTAAAACAACCCGACCCATGAACAGGAGCGAGACATGAAATTCACGGCACCGCTTGCACTGAGCGCAGCGTTTCTCGTGGCAGCCCCCGCTTTTGCGGAGGACAAGCCTGAAAAATCCGAACCGGAACTGGTATTCTCACAGGACTCCGTAGCTGCAATGCAAGGCGATATCGTTATCGAATCGCCTTATGCGATCACAGTAAAAGATGATGAAGTCCTTGTCTTTATGACAATTCATAATGGCGCGAAAGCCGACGACGTTATTACCTCTGTCAGCTCGGATGCAGCAAATAGCGCAGAGCTTGCAACATATGAGGGCAGCGGATCAGACAGGAAAACCAGCAAACTCAAAAAAATTGAAACACCGGGGAATAATGCGATCCTGATGGATCAGGACGGGTATCATGTGGTTTTAAGCAACCTCAAAAAACCGCTGGAGGGTGGAGATACGATACCGTTGACATTAACATTTGCCGAAACCGGCGACCTGAAAGTCGAAGTTTCAGTCGCTGTTTTAAATTAAATACAGATAACCGGATGCGTCTTGCCGCACGCGCTTGAATACAAACAGAAAAACAGGGGGCAGTCCTGCCCCCAAAAAGAACAAAATTCGATTTTAATATTAATTTCATTTTAGTAAAATTTTAGTGGACTGTATACGGTAATTATCGTGGACGGTCACGAATCCTTGAACTTACCCGTCTACCGACAATTCTTTTTTACCGGTATCGTAAAACCGGATGAATCAAATGAGGGTTAACACATATGAAAATCGCAGCCTTGTTCTCAGCAGCGGCAGTTGCCGTACTCGCATCAGTAGGATCGGCAAGCAGCGCAGGCATCAAACTGGATGAAAGCTGTAATGTTAATAAAGCCGGTGAGGACGTAACCTACCGCGAGGCTC
>CALFWP010000051.1 GCA_937927905.1 uncultured Neomegalonema sp. | reverse complement strand
GAAGCGATAAACTTCTCCGGTCCTCCGTTCCCGCTGGCGGTGAATGATGTGAATGTGACGGTCCGCCCGCGTCTGAGCGGTGATGCATCACCGGCTGATGCTGATTTCCCGGTTCCGCCGGAGCAAATCGCACGCCTGTGGCCGGAACAAAAAATCAGGGCCGCCGGCGGTGAGGGCGTGCTGCAGTATGTGATTGATGATGCAAGTGCCTTTTCGCGGGTGACGGAGATGGGCGAGGTTGTCATCGCCGTCATTCAGGTCCGCATGATACTCGGGACGAATTACGGGGTTGAAGCCGCCGGCGCAGGCGCGCGCGTTGACTCCGAGGCCCGTTTTACCGGTTTTCCGAGCATCATAGAGCGTCAGGAGGCACTGCATAATCTCAGCATGGATATGGCGCAAAAACTTGATGCCCAGCTGACAACATCGATCAAACAGCAACTCGGCCCGTTCATTCGTACATAGCGCCTGCGGCGGTTTAAAAACAGCGGGCCGTCATTTCAGGAGTGTCCGCGCGCTGTCCGCATCCTCATTGATTTGTACTTTGAGGGCATCGATCCCGTTGAATTTCTGTTCGGGGCGCAGGAAATGCAACAAAGAGACATCAATAGTCTCTCCGTAAATGTCCTGATTGAAATCAAAAAGATGAGCTTCAAGAATTGCGGCGTTCTTTTCAAATGTCGGGCGCATTCCGATATTGGCAACACCGCCCGCCACGCGCCCGTCTGAAAAAGTGACACGGATCGCATAGACGCCGAAGGCGGGTGCAAGCAAACCCTCCATGGACAGATTTGCAGTCGGAAAGCCGATCGTACGTCCCCGCTGATCACCCTTGCTGACAATACCGCGTATGCTGTACGGGTGACCGAGAATGGTTGCGGCATCCTCCGGTCTGCCCTCGCGCAGGGCTGTACGTGCTGCGGAAGAGGAAAACATGCCGCCACTGTCATCTGAGATTTCGGGCAGGGCGATTGAACGAAAGCCGTATTGTGCGCTTAATGCCTCCAGAACGCCCGCGTCACCGGCGCGTTTTGCACCAAAGCGGAAATCATTGCCGGTAGAGACGCCCACCACACCAAGACCGTCTGCCAGTACATCACGAATAAAGGTTTCCGGCGTCATCGCGCTGAACCCCGCGTCAAAACGTATGACATATAGCCTGTCCGCACCAAGCGCCCTGATCTTTTCCGCCTTTTGTTCCGGCGGGGTTAAAATGAAAGGCGGGGCATCGGGCTGAAAAAACTGTCTCGGGTGAGGGTAGAACGTCACAACGCCTAACGGGGAAGAGGGGGTAAGTGCACGCGCCGCCTCAATCACAGCAGCATGACCCTGATGTACACCGTCAAAATTGCCCAGCGCAACCGTCGCGCCTTTTTCTCCGGGGCTCAGCCCTTCATATCCATGAATAATTTGCACAATGATGGCCGCTTTTGCGTTCAGCTGTCCCGCCGAGGTGCCAGCACACTTGCTTCACCGTCCAATACCACAGTTTTGCCTACGCAGCACCGGCAATCCAGTACGATACGGCTTTTCTCGCGGTTGACTTCTTTTACGGTACACAGAACATCTACTGTGTCGCCGGGGCGAACGGGGGCGCGGAACTTCAGTGTCTGGCTGAGATAGACCGCACCGTGCCCGGGAAGCTGTTCGCCGATCACGGCAGAGATCAGACTGGCCGTGAGAATGCCATGGGCGATACGGCCCTTGAAGATTGTATCTTTTGCATGTTCATCGTCGAAATGCAGCGGATTACGGTCACCGCTGGCGACACCGAAGGCTTCAATTTCCGCATCGGTTATGACACGGGATAGGCCCCGTTCAAGACCGGGTTCGATATCTTCAATGTAAAGCGTGCTCATAACGGCAGACCTTCAAATAATCAGTGTCGGTCTATGCGGTAGAACTGCCTGACCGGTCTTGTGTAGTTCTATTGTGCTTGCCACAGGATTCATAGAGCAAATTGTAACGCACAAATTAGTTACCCCTGTGGAACTTGCGACCGGATTGATAGAGATTGCGCATCTATCAAATGCGTTACAAAAGCCATATTGTTCTATCGCAGGGTGGTCAGGCCGCTTTCATGCGGTTATTCGGAAAGGTCGCACTGCGTCTATGAGAGTTATGGATAATGCAACGGCAATCATGCCCACCGAACAAAAAGCACAATGTGCGCTGCAGAAGCAGAATCTGGCGATTTGCTTCACACTATACAACGAGTCAGCGGACCTGATGAGGCCGTCACTGGAATCGGTAATAAACAGCCTTGATGCGCTGTCACGGTATGATGCCGCCTACCGCAAAGCAACGGTGTGTATTATTGCTGATGGTGTATCCCATATTTCAGAGAGTGTACGTCTATATTTAGACTCGCTTGCGCTGGAGCCGCGCGGATCGCTGGAAGGCGAGGCGCGGACGGCTCTGTCAGCGCGAACATTCCACGCAGAACAGCTTGCAGAAATTAGCGGTCGCCAAGCCCCCTCGCAAATGGAGATTACGCTCAAACTGGTGTCAAAGGCGCAAAATTCCGGAAAACTGGATTCTCACCGGATTTTTTATGACCGTATCTGTCCGGGGCTTAATCCTGATTATTGTTTTCAGATTGACGCTGGCACTTTGCTGGAGCGTAAGGCTTTTACGGGCATGTGTGCCTTGTTCGAGGCGGATAAAGATACTGCCGGCCTTGCCAGCAATGTGCTGATTGCCCCGCCCGGGGACGGCAATATCATACAAAGTTTTCAGTGCGGTGATTTCGCCGTTCAGAAGACCATCCGTTGGCCTTCAGAGGTTTTCAGCGGTTACCTTTCGGTACTGCCCGGACAATTCAGCGCGATCCGCTGGAGCAGTTTTAACCGTACAGAACCCGGCGGCGGCATGTCTCCGAAACAGAGGTATCTGCGCGGGCAGAATTGTCGTAGCGCCGCCGAAAGCATGATGTATCTGTCTGAAGACCGTGTTCTGGGGTTTGAACTGGCAACCCAGCGGGGGCAAAACAACCGTCTCGATTATGCGCCGCAGGCGGTCTGTCATACCGACGCCTGCCATACGATTGCAGAGCTGTTGCTTCAACGGCGCCGCTGGCTGAACGGCAGTCTGTTCTGCCGCAGCTGGATGATCGGAAGGATCCTGGGCATGTTTGTGGACCCGCACTGTTCCGTGCGGCAAAAGACACGCTTTGTCCCGGCATTGTTCAACCTTAGCGCACAGCACCTTTTGGAATGGTTTCTTCCGCTGCTCAATATCTTATTGTTGGCGATGACATGGATATCGCTGAATCACGTCATATCGCCCCAGCTTGCGCCGGTTATTTTTGCGCTGCTTGCAACAATCTGGCTGCTGCCGTCGGTTCTCGCTTTGACCGGGCATCTGCAAAAATGGCCCGCATCCCGGGTTCAGGGTCTGCTGCGTATGGTTTCGATGGTGTTTTTCAGTATCATCGGCATCAACATCGCGAATCTTGCGCAACAGCCCGGGATGACCGCCTATCTTTATTACCTTTCGATGCCGATGGCGCTTGCGGGCGGAGCATTTGCAGGTGCACTCATCCTCAATCGTGCGATTATCCCGCACCTGAAATCCTCGGTGCTGACATTTATCTCTCTGGCTCCGTCGATGTGGCTGATGATGTCCGCCTATGCGTTTTTCAATCTCCATGACGGCAGCTGGGGCACCAAGGGGTTGTCCCGCAAAGCACCTGCGGACAGGGATGGAAAAAATCAGGATTTATCTGCACAATTTCATAGCTTGCGGAAGTCTCTTCTGATGGCTTGGATTGTATCAAATTGCGGTTTATCGATCTATATTCTGTATGCCGGACATATCTCAGCGGCTTTGATGGTGGCGGGCAGTTTACAGATAATGTTGATCACGACCGGATTGTTCGGTGCGATTTCAACGCGCGTCGCCCAGTCGTCCACTGCGCCGCGAATGCAGCGTGCTTCCGCAGCATACAGCAATGGGACATCGACTCCGTCCGCTCTGCTGGAAAATACCGGATCACGTGGGGTTTGATGGGGCCTGACACTACTCAGGGCACTTTTTGCCCGGACATGGTGCAATATGCCCCGCCGGTGTTCATCTCCCACCCGCGGGTTTTAAGCTGCCCGTTTTCTGTGCTGAGGTTCAGAATGCCGATATGAACTTCGGCTCCGGTGATGTTGTTTTCAGCCTGCATGACATAGGTAATCAGGCTTTTATTCCGCCGGACCTCCAGCACATTTCCGCGCCCGTCGAGCCGGTCCCCGTGCCGGAAGTTTGCGGTGCCCTTCATGCGACCGGCACCGGCGGACTGAAAGTCCTGGCGGCTTTTGATTTGTACATCCCGCAGGAAAAAATTGATGTCGCAGGTGGCTGTATGACGCCATTGCCCCGCCAGTGCCGTATCCGAAACGGTAAAGCTTGTATCATTCGCCGCATCCTGCCAGGCGGTTTCCACCTTAACCTCATCTGTCCAGTCCGTACCGGTCTTTTTCCTGAAAAGCGCCGCCGCACGATCAGCAAAGCGGCCTTCAGCAAAGTGCAGCAGATACGCCGATAGCATCGTTGTATGCTCTTTTTCGAAGGCGGCCTGCCAGAATGCCTCCTCCGCAGCCTTCAGCGCGTTGCCGGATGCGGATTGCGCATGTGCCGTCTGATGGCCGTAAAGTGCCATACAGATGCCGACGATGATCATCCTGATGGTCAAGGCGTATCTCCTCTCGTACAGGCCTTTATTTGCCGTAACAGCCTATAGCGCTTTCTTTTGTATCGCATGATCAACACTGTATTATCTCCCGCGTGACCGCTGTGCTGTGTTCACGTCCGCTCACGATTTGCGGAAAGACACGACAGTTCTGCCGATTACGTCTAATTTGTTTATCAGTAACATTTCACAGATTAACCCGAGGCGCTTATGCTTTCTCCGTCCGGCAGACACTTCGAAGGTGCTGAACCGCGCGAGCCGCTGCGGAAGGCGTTGGTGAAACACGGTGAATTCGGCCCTCGTCAGACAGCAGGGCGTTTATTTCCCATGGCCTGTGTTGCCCTGGAAATAACCCAAAGGTGCAATCTGGACTGTTCGCTGTGCTATCTTTCTGACCGTGCGGAGATGGCAAAGGATGTGCCGCTGCCGATCCTGCTGGCCCGCATCGATATGATTTACCGGCATTACGGCGCGGGAACGTCGGTCCAGATTTCGGGCGGTGATCCAACCTTGCGCAAAATAGAGGACCTTGAAGCGCTCGTCCGGCATATCCGTTCGCGGGGGATGCGCTCCTGCCTGATGACCAATGGAATAAAAGCACACCGCGGTATGCTGTCCCGTCTGGCGGTGGCGGGGCTGGATGATCTGGCGCTTCATGTCGATCTGACCCAGGAGCGAAATGGCTATGACAGTGAGGCGGCCCTGAACGTCGTGCGCGATGACTATATTGCGCGTGCTGAAGGGCTGGGTCTGCGTATCCTGTTCAACACGACGGTCTTCGAGGGGAATTTTGCGGAATTGCCCGGTCTCCTGCGCTATTTCCGGTCACGTGCGGATGTGATCACCCTGATTTCCTTTCAAATGCAGGCTGATACGGGGCGCGGAGTGTTGCGTGAACGGGATGGTGACATCACACAGGCGTCCGTTACCAAAGCCATTGCTGACGGCATCGGCGTGCCGCTGGATTTTGATGCTGTCTCTGTCGGGCATTCGCTTTGCAACCGCTACACATCTCTGCTGACTGCGGGTGGAGAGATAATCTCTCCCCTTACCAACAGCCTCCTTATAGAAAATGTCATTGCCGCGCTCGATACGCTGGACAAGCGGGCTGAGGGCAATCTCGATGTACGCCGCAC
>CALFWP010000050.1 GCA_937927905.1 uncultured Neomegalonema sp. | reverse complement strand
ATCAACGAGTCGATTTCAAAGCTGTTCATGGCCGGTGTCGTGCCGGGCCTGACACTGGCAGGGATGTTCATGGCCTATGTCGTGCTCTGGCATTACATGTTTCCCTCGCAACGCCCCGAAGCGGAACCGAAAACCAGCTTTTCCAGCAAGCTTTGGACCTCGCGGTTTCTGATCCCGGTCATTCTGCTCATCACACTGGTCATCGGGTCGATGTATCTCGGTTTTGCCACCGCGACAGAGGCCGCCGCCTTTGGCGTGATCGGGTCTTTGACCCTGGCACTGGTGCAAGGCTCGCTGACACCCGCAACCTTCGGTGCATCGCTGATGGGTGCGGTGCGGACTTCGGCAATGGTCGCCTTTATCCTCATGGGCGCGGCGTTTCTGGCGCTGGCCATGGGCTTTACCGGATTGCCCCGTGCGTTGGCCGCCTTTATCGCCGAACAAGACCTGAGCGTTTATCAGCTGATTGCGGCACTGACGCTGTTTTATATCGTGATCGGGTGTTTTCTCGACGGGATTTCCTCGGTCGTGCTGACCATGGCGATTGTCGAGCCGATGGTGAATATCCCCGCCTTCCGTGAAGCCGGGTTCGACATGATCTGGTTCGGGATTTTCGTTGTCGTGGTGGTGGAGATGGCACAGATTACACCACCCATCGGCTTTAACCTGTTTGTTATGCAGGGCCTTACAAAACACGAGATGGGCTATATCGCCAAAACCGCCTTTCCGATGTTCCTGATCATGGTGTTGATGGTGATCGTTCTTGTACTGGTTCCGGATCTGGCAACATGGCTGCCCGAGACGATGCGGCGCTCCGGCGGATAGCAGACGCGTTTTGACAGACAGGAAAGCAAAAGAAACGTCTCTTGTCCGCCTGCTGGAATGGGTCGGCTCAAGAGCGCGGTGGTTTCTGACCCTCGGCGCGATTTCTGCCTTGTTTTTTCAGGATCTCGCCGCATTTCTGCGTCCTGCACTGCCCGCATTTGTGGCTTTGATGTATTTTCTCGCCATGCTGCGGGTCGATCTGATCGCAGTCATACGCGGTGTGTTCCGCCTGAAGCGAATGCTTTTGATTGCGGGAGTTTGCGTCCTGCTGATGGCGGGCACGCCGGCACTGATGCTTGTCCTCGCGGGACTGGCCGGATTAAGCGCGGAATTCACCACCTCACTTGTCTATATCAGTGCCGCACCGCCATTGGGTTCGGCGGCGGCGCTGTGTCTGCTACTGGGTCTGAATGCGGCCCTGGCGCTGGAGATTACAATCGTCGGCAGTTTTCTGGCCCCTTTCCTCGGTCCGCTTGTCACCGCTGCGCTGCTTGGAGATGCCGTCCCGCTTGATCCGGCCGCGATGTCTTTGCGCCTGGCCGGAATGATCGGAACCGGCGCAATCCTCGCCCTGATTTTCAGACCAGTGATCGGGGCAAAGGTAATCACATGTAAAGCAGCGCTTTTTGACGGGATCGGCGCGATTGCCATGGTCGCAACAGTTCTGCCGATTTTTGCGGGGGCAACAGGATATATCATACAAGCTCCGTTAACGGCGGCCTTTGTTCTGGTGCTGGTCTTCGCGTTGAATATCGGGGCGCAGGTGCTCAGCACCCCCGTTCTCAGGCGACTCGTTCCCGGGGACAGTGCAGGGACGGTCGGCCTGATCTGGGGCAACCGAAATGCCGCACTTTTCATGGCAGCCCTGCCGCCATCCCCCGTTTTTGCGCTGTTCGTCGCGCTGTACCAATTTCCGATGTACATGACGCCGTTGTTATTAAAAGGATTTTTCCGACCTGAAAAGGACCGGTAAAAATCCCGGCACCAGGACACTTAAAATCAACTTTAAGATGTTTTTCTTAATTTGTTTTGTTAATATTGCGCCAGAATAGCCCTTCATTACACGCCTTTGAAATTCTTCATTTCTAAGTTTTCCGGCAGAATCCGAAAAACAACCCAAGGTAGTAAAACGCAAATGCCGGAAACTATGTGTGCAAACTATAAATTTTGAAAAACTGACAAAACGGGCCATCGCAATTTACACTGAAGAACGACGCGCCATCATCGCAGGTGATGAAACAGCATTACAGACATGTACAAACCTGAAAAATACACTGCTTGCAGAACTGGATAAGCTTGAGCGTTATCTCGCAAAACAACCGGATACATTACAATCCCAACGCTCGCATACAAAGATGGACAGCCTGCAGGCGATCATTGCACGCCGGACATCGGAAAACACGCAGTTAAGCCGCATCAGCAACACCGATGACACCTGAACGCGCGTGACACTCCCTATTCCGGAGTGTCCGCTGCAAATGTCCAAAGCCTGTTACCGGTGAATGTCAGAATAAAAACCAATCCGGTGGTCATCACCTGTGCTACCATATAGGGCAATCCGCCCCATTCATATAACAGAACCATCAGGCCTGTATTCGCCGCCAATGCCAACGCCGCAATGACGAGATAGCGGGGTGCGGTTTTCCGGTGTAATGCTTCCGACTGGAATGTCAGGCTGTAATTCAAACGATACCCTGTCAGCGCACCGGCCATCGCGCCGAGTGCAGACGCCGGAACAACACTCATTCCGCCAAATTCCACCAACACAACCAGAACCAGATAATGGCATGCCGTCGCCAGAACGCCGACACCGGAAAATGCCGCTAACTGTTGCAAAAGTGTGCGGATAGCAGCCTCACTTTCCGTAGCGGTTCAAAATGCCCTGCGCCGCACCAGACAGATTTTGCCACGACAGCGGCCTATACTCCAGGCTCACGGTACTTACACCGGCGGGAACGGGTACCGCACGAAAGATGTCACGATGACGCGTGACCGGAACAGGCTTGCCGTTAACCTGCGCAAACCAGCCCGGATAATCAAATTCATAAAGGACAAGATTCCCCGCCCGGGGTGCCGAAACTTTTAATCGCAGGCGCGTATTGCTGTATTCTGTAAAGCGGATTTCACCTGATTGCTGCTCCCTACCCGCATCTGTCATAAGCCGTGCACGGGCTTCAGCACGCGGGTTAAAATAGACATAAGCGGTCCGCCTGCGCCTTTTTATCGTGTCAACCAGAGGAAAACGATCAGTACGGATCGCAGGATCAATCTTTTCAATCGGAACGCCCGTGACAATATACCGGAGGCCAAGGCGGTGAGTCATCGGACTGTTATAGCCCGTCATACGCTCGCCCCATTTACGGGTGTTCGCGGCGTTATTTTGCATATCAGGGCCGATATAGCGCTCAAAAGCCGCCAGTCGGATCGGATTATACCCCAGAATATTCGGATAACTGCCGACCAGTCCGACATTCTGAACCGTATGGCCCAGGCCGATCAGCTCTACACGCCAGGGGGCACCACTCGGATCCGGCTCCGTGATCAACTTCGGAAGTTGCGAGAAAAACGGATCATTTTCCGGCGTCTCCATCGGCTGATAGTGCAAGGGCCGCCAGTTGCTCAGGATCGTGCGCGAATTGAAATAGGTCAGCTCCGCACACACTGCGATCAGCAGCAGCGGAAACGCGAACCTGCGCCATCCGCCCCCGCGCCGCATCAGCAGAAGCAGTGCAGCAAACCCTGCGCTCAATCCGGCAAAAAGTACGATATCATGCGCCAGTTCATCAAGACGTTCAAACCGCGCCGAAATGAACACCAGCGGTGTAATGGCAGCGGCAAACAAACCGGTAATAACAAGCGCCGCGACTTTGCCAACGGCAACATTTGGCATCGTCAGTGCCTTGTCCAGAAGCAAGCCGGTCAGCAGGCTGATAATTGCGCAAAAGATGAACAGAGCATCCGATGGTCTGCGGAATAAATCCACGCCCGGCACCCAATCGTATAACACCCTGAAGACAGGCGTATACCGGCCCAGCGCATAGATCAGAAACACCACGGCCATGATGCCCAGAAATCGCGCTCCAGGCTGTAAAATCTGGCGTTTACCCACACCGATCCACAGGATCAGAAACGACGCTATGGTACCGGTATAAAGGTAAATCATGCCCCGGTGGATCGCGAGGGTAAAATCCCCCCAATTTTTGGACGCCGGTCCCCAATGGGCACCGAATTTCTTGAACGATCCGAAATATTCCGGAAACAGAAAACTCGACATCTGCGAAGGCGGCAACGATTGCCAGCTTGCCTTGACGTAATCAAAATTCGGGCGGTTGCTTTGACCGATCAGCTGAAACAGCAGCAGCAGCGGCACCAAAGCCAGCAAAAAGGCGAAAAGACCGCCAATCACGACACTGCGGTGATGTCCCAGTATCAGCGGCCTGCGGAATTCCAGACGTGACAGCCAGTAAAAAAACAAAAATAGGATTGCCAGATACGCAACGTGATTGCGGTCAATCAACAGCAGACCAAGCGCCGCGCCAAAGGCCAGGCCGCGCCATATCCCGCCGAATTGTATTGCCGCCTCCAACCGCCACAGCGTCACTGCCATCCACATCATGCTGACCGTCATCAACAGATGTTCCAGCCGCACCGTCAGGGCACCGTTCATCATAAAGCAAACGGCAGCAATCAGTGAGGCTTCATCCCGCCAGCCGCACAGCCGTCCATAAGCGAAAATCGCCATGGCCCCGATCAGAATATGCGCCAGATGCACCCCGTCAACAAGCCGCATGGAAGGCGTTTCACTGATCAGGGCCGGTATCCACATGGTCGGCGTCCAGATCACCGACTGAGGATCGGCAATCATCGGAAACCCGCCATAGTGATACGGGCTCCAGAACGGGCTTTCGCCTGAATGAAATGAGGTAGCAAAAAACCGGATCATGCCGTAAAAGTGGTTCTTGGCATCATACGGAATGATCTTGCCGCCAAAAAACCACGGCCAGCAAAAGCCGACCCATGCGACCGCCAAAACTAAGAGGCACAGCCCTGTACGGCGTGCAGGACTAGCAGTTATCATACAGTTTGCCGGTTACAGGTGTGATTCTACGGATGGTAAAGCTGTTATGCATTGTGTTCTGATCGCCGAAGGAAATTTCGCAGCAACATTTTCTTCAAAAGAAGTTCATGCGCTGTAAATTTATCTATAAGTTGTCACAGGAGGCACGCCGCCGTGCACCGGGGTCTCCCTGGGCGGCGGGCGACGGCTCACGGCGATCATCAAATCCGACAGTTTCACTCACGAGATACAGCGGGCGCTGTTTGACCTCGATCAGTACACGGCTAAGATACTCGCCGATAATGCCAAGCCCCAAAAGCTGAACCCCGGAAAAAAAGCACAAAGCTACCATCAGAGAAGCATATCCCGGCGTATCGACGCCATATATCATTGTTTGAACGGTTAAAAATGCACCATAGGCGAATGACGGCACGGCAAGTGACAACCCGACATAACTCCAGATTTTGAGAGGAACCGAACCGAAGGCTGTAATCGCATCCAGAGCAAACCGGCGCAGGTGACGCGGGCTCCAGCCCGATACGCCGTGACTGCGCGGGGCAACATCGAACGGCACGGATTTACGCTTGAAGCCGACCCATGCATAAAGCCCTTTGGTAAAACGGCCCCTTTCCGGCAATCTCAACAGTGCATCGGCAACCTTACGATCCAAAAGGATGAAATCCCCTGCGCCCTTCAGCAATTCAACCTCTGAAATCGCGGCAAACACCCGATAAAAGCCGGTCTTGAATTTGCGCTGCAACCAGCTTTCATCATCCCGTGAGCGGCGGGTTCCGTAAACAATTTCGTAGCCCTCGCGCCAGGCGTTGTAAAATGTTTCGATAATCTCCGGCGGGTGCTGTAAATCCGCGTCAATCTGAACAACCGCCTGTCCGCAGGCATGTTCCAGCCCTGCGCTCAGCGCGGCCTCTTTGCCGAAATTACGGCTGAAGCGCACAAGCTTAACCCTTGCATCCTGCTTACGGTACGCTGCAACAATCGAG
>CALFWP010000049.1 GCA_937927905.1 uncultured Neomegalonema sp. | reverse complement strand
AATGCATTTAGCAATGATCTTGATGAAATTTCAAAAAACCTATTTGGACTTACTACTAATGGAGGAAATGAATATTGTGGTAAAGTCATTCAAGTGTCACTAGATCAATTAAATTGGGGAACTAATGAAAGTGATCTTAATCTTATTTTTATAGCAGGCAATGAACCATTTGACCAAGGACCTGTTCGTTACCAAGATGCATCTTTAAATGCTTGTGAGAAAGACGTAACCATCAACACTATATTTTGTGGAAATTATAATACTGGAGCACAGACGCATTGGAAAGATGGTGCTGAATCTGCCAAAGGAACGTACATCGCTATAAACCACGACAAAAGAACTGTACACATACCATCTCCATATGATCAAGCTATTTTAGAAAAAAATAGAGCGCTTAACAACACATATGTTGGCTATGGAAGGTTAGCTGAAGAGAAAATGGCACTACAGGCACAACAAGACACTAATGCAAATGAATACGGACAAGCCAACGCTGTAAAAAGAGCCGTTAGCAAAAGTTCACATTTTTATCAAAATAGCAGCTGGGATTTAGTAGACGCTGAAGTGGGCAAAACGTCACTACTGAATAATTTGGGACGTCTGCTCCCGCAAACGATTATTCCCTTGTTTGTAGATCTGCAAGGTTCAGCTTCACGAGCTCAGGATCTCCGATGTCGCAACCCCTGATGCCCAAAGCTGTCGCCGTCTGGCTGGTGGACAACACCTCGCTGACCTTTGATCAGATTGCCGCTTTTGTAGAAATGCACCCGCTGGAGGTTTCCGGTATTGCCGACGGGGAGGTCGCTGTCGGTATGAAGGGCCGTGATCCTGTTGCAGCGGGGGAACTGACCCGCGCCAGTATCGAAGAATGCGAAAAAGATCCCAAAAAGCGTCTTAGACTTGTGGCCCGCAAAGCGTTGCCGCCGCAAAAACGGAAATCGCCGCGCTACACACCGCTGTCGAAAAGACAGGAGCGTCCCGCAGCGATCTCCTGGTTGGTACGTAATCATCCTGAACTCAGTGACGGACAAATCGGTAAACTGGTCGGGACCACAAAACCGACAATCCAGTCGATTCGCGACAAATCCCACTGGAACATGTCCCAGATTCAACCTATCGATCCGGTCGCTCTTGGAATGTGCCGCCAGACGGAACTGGACGAGGCAGTCAAAAAGGCAGCGAAAAAGGCCGGAATCACCGAAACGGTTATTCCTGCTGATGAAACGCTGATGAGCACTGAAGACTCGCTGGCCTTCGACACGACACCGGCAGAAGCCCCGAGAGAGATGACAGCGGACGAGCTGTTCAATCTGCCTAAAGGGGATATCGAGGAAGAGGACGAGCCGTCACGCTGAGCGATACGCGCGACGACCTCTACATAGCAAATCCGCCCGTATGCTCTACCCGTCAATGCCGGGTTTCATGCGGGCATACTGTCCGTACGGGCGGAAACGGTAGAGATAGGACGGCAAAACCGATTCCATCGTCGTGGGGGTAATGCCGATATCGGACAGTGTCTTCGCGTCGTCGGCGACAACATTATCCAGCTTGAGCATATTTACCTGATCCCTTGTCACAAGGGGTGCCATACCGAACAGACGATTCGGGATTTCCGCAAACCAGGCCTGTACCGATGCAACCCACCACGGAACGGGTAAGGAAAAACGCTTGCGGCGGATCTCGCTGTAAATGATCTCATACACTTCACGCATCGTCACAACATCCGGTCCGCCAAGTTCGTATGTCTGGCCTTTCGCGGAAGAATCTGTCAGCGACCGCACCGCAGCCTCCGCCACATCCCCGACATAAACAGGCTGAAACTTTGAATCGCCGCCGATCAGAGGCATCACCGGCGACAGGCGCGCCATCCCTGCAAAACGGTTAAAGAACGCATCCTCCTGTCCGAAGACGATTGAAGGGCGCAGGATCGTCGCTGTCGGCACGTGCTTAAGCACCGCTTGCTCCGCGAATCCCTTGGCTCTGGCATAGGCAATATCACTATCAGCATCGGCACCGATAGCCGAGATATGGACGAGCGTGTCTATACCCTCCGCCGCGCACAGCCGCGCAATACGCTCAGCCCCCTCATGCTGCACGGCGTCAAAGGTCTGTTTGCCGGTGGGAAACAGAATCGCAACAAGATTAATCACCGCATCCGCACCACGTATCGCCCTCAATGTCGTGGCTTCATCGCGGATATTGGCCTGTACAGGCTCAACCTGTCCGACATCACCGTAAGGCCGCAGGAACAGTGCTTCATTGGGCCGCCGCACGGCACAGCGCACGCGCCAGCCCTGTTTGGCCAGCTTTTTGGCGACATAACGGCCGATAAAGCCCGATCCGCCGAATACCGTGACAGTAGGCATTGCAATCTCCTGAAGCGAAATTTTTGTACGGTCTTAGCGGGAATAATCCCAGCAAGAAAGCCCATTTGACGCGGCACAGGAACATCTGTATAGCACGCTGCAGCGCCGCCTGTTTTAAGGCGGTGTTTTTCTTCGTGCCTGCGGACCCCGCAAGGGGAAGCCTGTCGCCCGTCAGGGAAAGGAAGGCGCGGTTTTATTAAGAGACTGAGATGACAAAAAGAACACAAGCGAAATATAAAATCGACCGCCGGATGGGTGAAAACATCTGGGGCCGCCCGAAATCTCCTGTAAACCGCCGTGAATACGGCCCCGGACAGCACGGACAACGTCGTAAGGGTAAAATGTCCGATTTCGGCCTTCAGCTGCGCGCCAAGCAAAAGCTGAAAGGACATTACGGCGATCTGACCGAAAAACAATTCCGCCGCATTTATGCCGAGGCAGTGCGCCTGCGCGGGGATACCGGCGAAACCCTTATCGGCCTATTAGAGCGCCGCTTGGATGCGGTCGTCTACCGTTGTAAGTTCACACCCACGATCTTTTCCGCCCGTCAGGTTGTCAATCACGGCCATGTCCGTGTCAACGGCCGCAAAGTGAACATTCCGTCCTACGTCGTCAAAGAGGGCGATGTGATCGAGCTGGGCCCGAAAGCCAAAGAGATGCCACTCGTTCTCGAGGCGGTCCAATCGCCGGAGCGCGATACGCCGGAATATATCGATGTGGATCATAACAAGATGACCGCAACTTTCATCCGCACTCCCGGCCTTTCCGATGTGCCCTACGCGGTGCAAATGGAACCGAATCTGGTTGTGGAATTTTACGCCAAAAACTAACGGAACAACATCGTTCTGCAATCAAGAGCCGTCCCGCAGGGGGCGGCTTTTTTATAGAGAAAAATTCGCGTGCGGATGCGCCAAAGCCTGGAGTCCGGCATTAGCACTCATAAGCTCAATACGATTATTGAAAGCCATAAGCTTCACACTGACATTCGTAGCCGGCCCCAGATAAGTGCTGCTGTAAAACTAAAAGAGGGTGGCAATCCATGCCACCCTGTTAAAGTCATCGCCCCGAACAGCCCCGGGGAATACGTTTCTTATCGTTGTACCCATCGCTTTTGTTTTCACTTACGGAAATAAAACCTGCCCCGTATGATATGCTTATAGCGATTTGCATCTTATAGTTGTCAAAACTGAAAAGTATCGTCAACAGACTAAGGCGCGGCATTTAGACGCTACCAACGTTATGAAAGCCGGGCACCGAGACCGCACATCAATGTTTGGAAATCCGGAAAACTGGTTGCGATCGGACTTGCATCATCAACGGTGACAGGCCGCAGCGCCGCCAGGCCGAGCACGGCAAAACTCATGGCAATACGATGATCAAGATGAGCTACAACGCTTGCCCCGCCCGGAACGCCGCTTCCGTTATGCCCTGTGACAGTAAATGTGCAGGGTGTCGAAGATGTTTTCACACCATTCGCATTCAGGCCTGCCTCCATTGCGGCAATACGGTCGCTTTCCTTCACACGCAATTCGCCGACACCGTTCATGACCGTATCCCCCTCGGCAAAGGCCGCAGCGACACTCAGGATCGGATATTCATCAATCATTGAGGCCGCACGATCGGCGGGAACGCTCACTCCGTGCAGCGCACTGTGTCGAACTAACAGATCCGCCACAGGCTCTCCTCCCTCTTCACGCTCATTGGTAAAAGTCAGATCGCCTCCCATTTCAATCAGCGTATGATAAAGGCCGTCGCGGGTGGGATTGCGGGACACTCCGGCAATGCTGATCTCGGATCCTTTTGTAATCAGTGCAGCCACGACAGGAAAAGCCGCCGAGGACGGATCCCGGGGAACTGTCACGGCACAGGATGTCAGCTCCGGCTGCCCCTCTAAACTGATTTCGCGCCCCTCATCCGTTTCGTGGATTTCAATCGCCGCGCCGAATCCGCGCAACATACGTTCTGTATGATCACGCGTAGCCTCCGGTTCGATAACCGTTGTAACGCCCGGTGCATTCAAACCGGCAAGCAACACCGCAGACTTGACCTGTGCCGAGGCCATGGGCAGCTTATAGGTTACAGGCACAGGGTTATCTGTTCCGATCAGTGTTAACGGCAGACGCCCGCCGCTGCGACCCTCCGACCGGGTTCCGAATAACGACAAGGGATCAAGAATACGCCCCATAGGACGACTGCATAAGCTCGCGTCTCCGGTAAAGGTCACGGAAAACGGATGTGTTGCAACCGTTCCCATAATCAGGCGGCATCCCGTACCGGAATTTCCGCAATCAATCACATGATCGGGCTCTCTGAAACCGCCGGTTCCAACGCCGTTGACGCGCCAGGTTCCGTCTTCGTCGCGCGTCACTTTTGCGCCCAGGGCTTTCATCGCCCTGGCCGTATCCAACACATCTTCGCCCTCAAGCAGTCCGGTAATCACCGTCTCACCAACCGCCATGGCCCCGAAAATCAGGGCGCGGTGGGATACCGATTTATCTCCCGGAATGACCGCAACGCCTCTAAGGTTTTGCGACTTGCCGGCCGTTAAGGGAACAGGGGTATTGGATGCGGACATGGGACTCTCTGCTGTTTTCAAGGGACTTATAAAGCCCCGGGCGTATTTTGGAATGATAAGCTGTTCATCCGCGCCGAGTTCACAACGATGACCGGTATGTTTTACCAGTCTCCGCTCTGTGCCTGCACGACCGTCAGCGCAGCGACAGCCGCAGTATCCGCACGCAATATCCGTGGTCCCAGGCTGACCGGTAATGCACCGTCAACAGCCTTGATTGCCGCAATTTCATCAGGAGAGAATCCGCCCTCCGGTCCGATGAGAACAGAAACCGGCGTCCCCGCCGCCAGAGAGGAAACCGCTTTTGTAATAGGCGGACTATCCCGCATTTCATTACAAAACACCAACGCCCTGCCCTGCCAACTGCGCAGAACTTCATGCAATTTCAAAGGCGGTTTCAGCACCGGAACATAAAGGCCGCCGCATTGTTCCGCCGCCTCGATCATATGCGCCCTCAGGCGGTCAAGGTTTAATCGCAAACTGTTGGTATTATGTGTGAAAACGGGCTGCAGAGTTCGGCATCCCAATTCACAGGCTTTCTCGACGATAAAATCCGTCCGCGCTTTCTTCACCGGTGCAAACATCAGATCAATATCCGGCGGATCGGCCTGACTGCGTGTTTGAACTGCAATATGCAAAGCGCCGCTTTTACGCCCCGCTTCCGCAACATATGCGCACCATTCACCACCCGTACCGTTAAAAACCAGCACCCGGGCCCCGACCTCCAGGCGCATCACATTAAAAAGATAATGTGCATGATCACGTGATAGTGGAATGCGGGCCTCACTGTGCAGCTGTGTCTCTATAAAGAGCCGGATTTTAGCCATGTATTAACCCGCAATAACAAGATTTCCGGTAAATGCTTTAACGCGTTAACTGTGATTCACCACATTTTTCGACAGGAGAGTCTCTGATGAACCGTGTTGCAGATGCAGTAACAGGCCATTGGGTAGATACAGGCGCACCGCTTGCCTGGCGCCCTTATCTGCGCCTCATGCGGGCGGATCGTCCCATAGGATGGTGGCTGTTGCTGCTTCCATGCTGGCAATCTCTGGCCATGGCGATCGGATCAACCGGTTTCCGCTGGGCGGACCTGTGGCTGCCGGTGGCTTTCTTCATAGGTGCAGTGGCAATGCGCGGCGCGGGCTGTACGCTTAATGATATCATTGACCGCGATCTGGATGCACAGGTCGCACGTACACGGTCACGCCCGATACCATCCGGTGATGTCTCGGTCATAAAAGCTATTATTTTTATGGCTGCGCTCTGTTTTGTGAGCCTGCTGGTCCTGATGACGATGAACGGCTTTACAATTTTTCTTGCATTTTTATCGCTGTTTATTGTGGTTTTTTATCCCTTCGCCAAGCGTATCACGGATTGGCCGCAGCTTGTGCTCGGACTGGCATTCAACTGGGGAGCACTGGTCGGCTGGAGCGCTCATACAGGTGGATTGGGACTGTCGGCGGTAATGCTTTATTTGAGCGGTATTTTCTGGACCCTCGCATATGACACGATTTATGCCCATCAGGATAAAGAGGATGATGCCCTGATCGGCATCAAATCAACCGCATTGACTCTGGCAAGCGACATGCCGATGTGGTTGACGACATTTTTCGGCATGACTGTGTTTTTCGCGGCCTTAGCCGGTGCTTTTGCGGGATTGGGACTTGGATTCTGGCTCGGCATATTGGCCTATCTCGGCCATTTTGTATGGCAGTTGCAAAAACTGGACACCAACGATCCGGATATATGTCTGACCCTGTTCCGTTCAAACCGTGATGCCGGTCTGATCCTGCTCGGTGCTATTATTCTCGGCGGGCTGTTTTAACCCTGGCGGTCACGGCGCACTGTAATTGCTGAGATAAACCTCACCGAGACGGGCTGTCACAGCTGCGAAATCCGGTGCAAGAGCCTGCGGTTCGGGGGCCTCGATATGGCTACCGATCCAGGCCAGCAGCGCCATGCGCCGTAACATAACGAATGTATCGATTTCCGCCTCTTCCGCAGTGCTCAGATCTCTGATGCGCCGGTACCCGCTCAACCACGCCGCCTTAAGCTCCGGAATACGCGGGTCATCCTCGATAAAGCTGATTGCAGCGGCGAAGTCGTAAAGAAACCAACCGAACCCGCAATCATCAAAATCAATCAGACGTATTTGTTCCCCATGGACCAGGATATTCGCTAGCCGCATATCGGCATGGATCAGGTTAAAGCGCGAAGGGGATTGACCGAATGCGGCCAGGCGCGCACGCACCGTGCGCTCGACACGCTCCAGCACATGTCTGATTTCAGGGGAGACAAAGGGACCATCGCGCCAGTTTCCCCAAACGGGGTTTACTCCGAACACGGCGTTTATATCCCAGGTCATACGTTCAAAGCCTGGCGGTCTGGTCCATGACAGAACATGGTCGTGGCAGCGCGCGGCTATGCCGCCAAGCATCTCGAAGCCGGCCGCCATATCGTCGGAGCCTTCGGGCGTATGCCCCTCCAGAAACGTAAAAAGGACGAGGTTGCGTACACCATCCAATCCGTCAATCCGGGCCGATTGTACCGGTTGACCGTCCCGCCCCTGGTAAGGCCTGTGTGTCGGAACAACCCCGTCATACACAATCGCCTCAAGCCATGCCAGCTCGCATTCAATCGCATGACGGCTGTGATAGTTCTCGCGATGAATCCGCAAAATAGCTTTGAACCCACAACCGGCTTCAACCCGGTACGTGACGTTTTCCGACACATTGATAAGCGTTGCATATGCCTCCCGGGGAATATCCCACAACGACAGGGACTGCTCGGCCATCTTTTGAAGATGCTCGAGTAAAGTGTCGAGCGGCATGACTGATCCGGACATTACGGCCCTGACCTCTTCTCACATTCCGGCACGGTCCGGCATATCTGCGTTTAAATGAATACCGGAGGGTTAATCGAACTGTCGCGCCTCGTCGGACAGCATAATCGGAATACCATCCCGTATCGGATAGGCAAGACCGGCGCGGTCACTGATCAGCTCCTGCGCATTGCGGTCATATCGCAGTGGACCACGGGACACCGGACAGACCAGTGCCTCCAACAGTTTCGGGTCCACCAGGCGCGGTGTATTGTCGTCCTGTGAAATATCTTCCGTCATTGCAACCTGCCTTGCGGTTCATCGCCCGCTGCATCAATACGCAATAATGCCGCCAGAGTCTCCCGCCGGACCCGTAAATCCTCTGCTTCCAGCAGGGCCTGTTTTTCGCCGGCCGAAAACGGGCACATCATACTAAGCGCATTGACCATTGTTTCTTCGTCGGCCTTGCCCAGAGCATCCCAGTCCGTATCAAGATTTCTGGATTGAAAATAAGCGTTGACCACACCCAGGAATGCATCCTTATCAAATTCAGGGTCGTCCTGAACCGGTGTTTTCAAATCAAGTTCAAAATCATCCCAGCGGGCGGCAACCCTTCGGTAAGGCTGAAACCCTTCGACTTCATCCTCAATCCGGAATCGCGATATACCTGTCAAAGCAATAAGATAGCGGTTGTCATCCGTTTCCGAAAACGTGACGATCCGGCCTGCACAGCCAACATCATAAAGTTTTCGTCCGGTTTCCGAAGTCTCATTACTGCGGGGTTGCACCATACCGATCAGGCG